>NZ_LFJB01000072.1:0-40159 GCF_006658625.1 Bradyrhizobium sp. UNPF46 | reverse complement strand
CAGGATCACGGCAACATCGATCCCCTCCTGGACGATCGCGGCGGGTACGGGATCGAGCCAGCCAAGGCTGGCAGCCGCCATTGCCGCCAGTGACAACCCCATCCCGACGAAGATGCTTTGCAGGGCGATGCGCTGTGCGCGCTGGGCGATGATGATCGCCTCGCCGACCCGATCGAGCCGATCGGTGAGAATCACCACATCTGCCGCCTCGGAGGAAGCGCTTGCACCGCGCGCACCGAGCGCGATCCCCGTGTCGGCCACGGCCAGCGCCGGGGCGTCGTTGATGCCGTCGCCGACCATGATGGTGGGGTACAGCCGCTGTTCGCTGCGCACCGCCTCGACCTTGTCCGAGGGAACGCGATCGGCCAGCACGGCATCGAGATCCAGCGCCGCTCCGATGGCCTGCGCCGCTGCGGCGCGATCACCCGTGACCATCACCATGCGCGCAATGCCGGCATCGCGCAGCAGCCGGATCGCGCGCGGCGTATCGGCCCGCAATTCGTCCGCCAGCAGCAACGCGCCGATGAGACGGCCGTCCACCGCGACGAAGACGATCAGCGCCGAGCGCCACGAGGCACGTCGAATTGCCCGCAACTCCCATGGCGAAAGCTCGGAACGCGAGAGAAGCATCTCTCGCGAACCGGCCATGACCTGGCGTCCGTCGATCCGGCCGCTGAGGCCGGAACCCATGGTCTCCTTGACGTGTTCCGGCGGCTTCAGCTCGAGCCCCCGGGCGAGGGCCGCAGCGACGACGGCCTTCGCGAGCACGTGATGCGAAGCCTGCTCGAGCGACGCCCCGAGCGTGAGGACCTCATCCGGATCTTCGCCCGGCGCAACCTCTACGGCCAGCAATCGCGCCCCGCCCACCGTCAGGGTACCGGTCTTGTCGAAGAGCACGGTGTGCGCGCGGGCCAACGCCTCCAGCGCCTTCCCGCCCTTGATCAGGATGCCGCGGCGGGCCGCTCGCGCCACCCCGGCGATGAAGGCGACGGGTGCGGCCAGAATCAAGGGGCACGGCGTCGCCGCCACCAGCACGGCAAGGCTGCGGGTCACGTCGCCCGAGATGTGCCATGCCACGTAGGAAACGACGAGTGTCACCGGCAGAAAGATCAGCGCATACCGGTCGGCCAACCGCACGAAAGGGGCTCTCGCCGTTTGCGCCGCCGTCACCATGCGAACGATGCCCGCATAGGTACTCTCGCTGGCCGCCGCGGTCACAGTCAATTGGAAGGTCTCGCCCGCGTTCAGAGAGCCAGAGAGAACGGCGCTTCCGCGCGTCTTCTCCACCGGAATCGGCTCGCCGGTCACCGCGGACTCGTCGATCGAAGCGAAGGCCGACGCAACGACGCCGTCGACCGGCACGATCTCGCCGGCCTTCACCAGAAGCTCTTCGCCGACCGCGACGTGCTCGATCGGAACATCCTCGATCCGCTCGCCGGACTTGCGGTGGACCTGCCGCGGCGCCCGGTCAACCAGAGATCGCAGATCGTGCTCCGCCCGGGCGACCGCGATCTCCTCCAGCACGTTGCCGCCGGAATACATCAGCGCGACCACGGCGCCTGCGAGCGGCTGTCCGAGCGCCAAAGCTGCACTCATCGACAGCAGCGCGATCGCGTCCACTCCGACGCGGCCTCGCAGAAGGTCCTGGACGATCGAGACCGCCAATCCCGCAATCACGGGCGCCGTGCCGAGCGCCCACGCGACATCGGCAGCCTCAGGCCGGCCCGCGGCTCGCGCGAGAGTACCCGCAGTCAATCCCGCGATTGCGATCGCAACCAGAGCCCATCGCAAGACCCGATCAAACGACATGGCTTGCAAACAACATGGCTCGGCGCGCCCGCCCTTCGAGTTCCACCCGCTATTGCTGCGGGACGGCGCTCTTGTTCCTGTGCATGAACGCCATCATCTCTTCCAAGGTGAGTTTGCCGTCCTTGTCGCGGTCCATGGCCTTGAAAAGGCGTTCGTGAGCGGCCTGAAACTCGGGCAACGAGACGGTCCCGTCACCATCGGCATCCATCAGCGCGAAGATGATGCGGAAGGCGACCGGCGGCTCCATGGCGTCACCGCCGGTCGCGCCATCCCCCTTCATTCCTTGCCCCTTCATTCCTTGTCCCATCATTCCGCGCCCCATCATTCCCATCATGTCTCCACCGCGCGTCGGGCTCTGCCGCTCGGCGGATGGGTTGGCTGGAGGACTCGCCTGCGGCGACGCCGGCGCCTGCTCCTGTCCGGGATGATGGTTCTGATGGTCCGCCGGCGATTGAGCCAAGGCTGGTTGGCCCAGGATGGCGAACAGCAACGCTGCAGCGACGGTTCGACCTAGCATGGCGCTTCCTCCGACCTTGGTGTGAGTTCACGGAGGTTGGTCGAACTTCACCGAATTTACCTTGAGCCAAGTCAAGAAAGCGGCGAGATCACGCAAGTGGGATCTCCACCAGCGCAGCCAGCGGCCTCCTCTGCCGATAAAGCCATGTTCCCGTGCGTTAGCCACCACCGCGGCGGGCGCAGCCGATCGCTTCCGTGAGCACCTTGCGGTCGCCGATGTGATTGGCGAGCAACAGGATCAGTCGGGCGTTCATGCGCAGCGCCTGCTCCTCGTCGAGATCGCGCTGGCTGTTGATCAGCTCGGCGTAGAAATCGTCGGGATCGGCGATGTTCGGTGACAGATTGAGCATCATGCCGCAAGCTCCGTCCGGTCGGCAGCGTCGTGGCCAGAGGCGCGCAGCACCGCCTGGGTGATCTTGGCCTCGTCGAATCCGCTCCAGCGCGCGGCGACATATTGATCGGGGCGGAACAGATAGGTGGTCCCGGGCGCGGCGCCGTAGCGCTGCGCGAGGAGACCCGTGGGATCCTCGATGTCGCGACCGACGAGAATGAGCCTGGCCGCGAACGGCCCCACCGCGATCTCCGTCTTGTCGCTCACCTTGCCGAAGGCCACGACCGTGAAGCCATCGCCGAGACAATGCAGGAACCAGGCCGGCTTGCCGTCAACCGCAATCGGCGCATCGGCGGCATTCGTACCGGGGCGCATGCCGCCCATCATCGCGTCATGGTCGGGCGTGTTGAGCACCGACGTCACGTAAGGGGTCGGCGTCGAGAGCCGGCCGCTGTTGACCAGCGGTCGCGCGAAGCCGTGATGCCGGGCGAGCTCGAGCACCGCGTCGCGGAAGTAGCGGCTCGGCTTCGTCTTCGGCGTGATGAAATCGGTGGCCCGCGTCGAGTTCAGGATGTTGTCGTCCGCAGCATACGCGCGCTCCTCGTGATAGCTGTCGAGCAGCGCTTCCGAGGCTTCACCGCGCAGCACCATCGCGAGCTTCCAGGCGAGATTGTCGATGTCCTGGACGCCGGTATTGGCGCCGCGTGCGCCGAATGGCGAGACTTGGTGGGCAGCATCGCCGGCGAACAGCACCCTGCCTTGACGGAAATTGTCGATGCGCCGACAGGCAAACTGGTAGATCGAGACCCATTCGAGCGCGAACTCGGTATCCTCGCCGAGCATGGCGCGGATGCGCGGGATCACCCGCTCGGGCCGCTTTTCCTCCTCCGGATTGGCGTCCCAGCCGAGCTGGAAGTCGATGCGCCAGATGTTGCCGGCCTGCCGATGCAGCAGCACCGACTGGCCGGGATGAAACGGCGGATCGAACCAGAACCAGCGCTCGGTCGGGAAGTCCGCCTTCATGGCGACGTCGGCGATCAGGAAGCGGTCCTGGAAGAACTGTCCGGTGAACTCGGCGCCCACCATCTTGCGCACGTCGGAATTTGCCCCGTCACAGGCGATCACCCATTGCGCCTCCATGGTGAAGATGCCGTCGGGCGTTTCCACCGCCAGCGTCGCATGGTCGGCGCCCTGCCTGAGGCTGAGAAGACGGTGCTTCCAGCGCAGCTCGATCAGCGGATTGGCCCGGCATTTGGCCACCAGCATCTCTTCCAGATGATATTGCTGCAGATTGATCATGGCCGGCCATTGATGGTCGGCCTCCGGCAACAGATCGAACTGGTAGGACAGTTCGTCCTGGAAGAACACCTTGCCGACATTCCAGCTCACGCCGCGCTCGACCATGGGCGCCGCGCAGCCGAGGCGGTCCCATATTTCCAGCGGACGCTTGGCATAGCAGACCGCGCGCGAGCCGATCGAGACGGTGTCGTTGTCATCGAGCACGATCACCGGCTGGCCGCGGGCCGCGCAATCGAGCGCCGCGGTCAGGCCGATGGGACCTGCGCCGATCACCACGATCGGATGCCGCTTCACGATCCCCTCGGCCTGCTCCCGGGAGCGCCGATAGCCGAACTTCGGATAGATGTAGCTCGTCATGTTCGCTTCCTGATGCACGGGCCCGGGATCAATGCGCGTCCGCGAATTCCTTCTCGTGCATCCAGGCGGTGTGGCGCGGCGGACGCTTGGTGCGCGACCATTCCTCGACCATCTCGTGCGCGACCGACTTCATGCGGTCGATCTGCTCGGGCGTGGCGGTCCAGGCCGCGATCTCCAGGCGGTGGCCGCTGGGATCGCGGAAATAGATCGACTTGAAGATGGTGTGATCGGTGACGCCGACGACGTCGAGGCCGGCGGCTTCCGCGCGCGTCTTGGCCTCTTCGAGCTCGGCGAGATCCTTGACCTGGAAGGCGATGTGCTGGGTCCAGTCCGGCGTGTTGGGATCGCGGCCCATCGGCGGCGAGTTCGGCAGCTCGAAGAAGGCGAGGATGTTGCCGTTCCCGGCGTCGAGGAAGATGTGCATGTAGGGATCCGGCGCCTTGGTCGAAGGCACCCGGTCCTCGGCGATGGCGCCGAGAAGATCCATGTTCATGACCTTCTTGTAGAACTCGACCGTGGCCTTGGCGTCGACACAGCGATAGGCGACGTGGTGGATCTTCTCGATCTTCATGATGTTCCGCTCCCTGGATCTGCCGTTGCGAAATTGGTATCAGATGTTACTATTTCCGAGATTTGATCTGGATCAATTGGCTCGGAAGAATCTGCCATGGACCGGCGAGGCGGAAACGGCGTGATGGGACGTTCGGGCGAGTCGCGAGGGCGGGAAGCGACCGAGCGCGCTACGGCGCAGGATGATGGCGGGCTCGACCTGCAGCGATATTTTCCTTACCGGCTGGCGCGGCTCGCCGAGCAGGTGTCACTGGCGGTTGCCGAGGTCTACGCCGAACGCTTTGCGCTGACGCGGCAGGAATGGCGCGTGCTCGCCATTCTCGGCGCGCGGGCGGAAATCGCGACCAAGGAGATCGGTCCGCTGACGACGCTCGACAAGATGCAGGTCAGCCGCGCCGTCCAGGGACTTCAGGCGCGCGGCATTGCGAGCCGCAAGCACCATCCCGACGATCGGCGCGAGCTGATCGTCTCGCTGACCCCGGCCGGCCGCGCCCTCTATCGCAAGATCGTGCCTTTCGCGCTGGCGCGCGAGACGGAGCTGCTCGCGGCGCTCACCGCCGAGGAGGTGAGAGTGCTCGACCGGGTGATGCACAAGCTGTCGGCGGCGTTGAGCTAGCCGGCAGCCATCCCTGCACTTGATCCGCCTCAAGCACTGCGCGGAAGCAGGTGGCAAACAGGTGCTACAGTGGCCCCGCCCCCCGCACATCGGCTCTCGGACAGATCATGATGCCTCAGAACACGCCGAAGCTTGTTCGCTCCCTCACGCTGACTCATGCGGTGCTCTATGGGCTCGGCGTCACGATCGGTGCAGGGATTTACGTTCTGGTCGGCGCGGCGGCCGCACGGAGCGGCATGCACGCGCCGCTGGCGTTTCTTGCCGCGGCATTCGTGATGGGGATGACCGCGGGAACGTTCGCCGAATTGGGCACACGGATGCCGGTTGCGGCAAGCGAAGCAGCCTACGTGCAGACCGCCTTCCATCGAAAATGGCTCGGCGGCGCCACCGGGCTGCTGGTGGTCGCGGCGGCGACGATTTCCGGCGCCACCATCAGCGTGGGAAGCGCCGGCTATCTCGGCGTCTTCCTTCCGCTGTCGTCTGGCTGGATCATTGCCGGCGTCGTGCTGGCGATGGGGGCCGTCGCCTGCCTCTCCGCGGTCCAGTCCGTCAGCTTCGCCGGCCTGATGACGGTCGTGGAGATCGGTGGATTGCTCCTCATCGTTGCGGCCGGCCTGTCCGAGGGTGGCGTGCTGGTGTCGCGGCTGCCCGAAATGTGGCCCGCGACCGGCGACCTCGGAGCCTGGACCGGGATCGCCCAGACCTCGCTGCTGGCCGTGTTCGCCTTCATCGGCTTCGAGCACCTCGTCAACATCTCCGAGGAGATGAAAAATCCTCGCCGGACCTTGCCGTGGGCGCTCTTCATCACGCTAGGCGCGACGGCAGTCCTTTACGCAGCGGTGGTCTGGATCGCCGTCACCGCGGTGCCGCCAGCCGAGCTCGCCCGCTCCGCTGCCCCGCTGGCGTTGGTCTTTCAGCGGCTGACCAGCCTCCCTCCGCAGATTCTGGGTGCGATTGCGATCGTGGCCACAGCGAATGGCATCATCGTCCACATGATCATGATCGCCCGCGTGCTGTACGGTTTGGCCGACCAGGGCAATCTTCCGCCGATCCTCGCCAAGGTGAGCCCCAGAACCGGCACGCCCATCGTCGCGACCTTGTGTGGCGTCGCGGCCATCCTGATCTTCGCACTCGCCGTTCCGCTCACGGGACTGGCCGAGTGGACGTCGCGATTGACACTGGCAATCTTTGCCCTGGTCAACCTCGCGCTTCTTCGCATCAAGCTGACGGAGCCGAAGGCGCCGTCCGGCGTGTTCCTCGTACCGGCGTGGGTGCCGGTCGCGGGACTGCTCACAAGCGCCTGCGTGCTTTTGATCGACCTCATCGGATGAGGCCGTGACCCAGTCGCGACCGGCTTCTCGAGCGATTTCAGGCGGAGCGGAAGATCTGCGGCCCTAAAGAGGAGCGGCTTTGACGCCAGCCAGCGCGCATCAGGCGCGCCCTGGACCGGGACACGCAGCTAAACGCAAACCCCGACGACCACGGAAATATTGTCGCGGGTCCCTGCCGAGATCGCTCGCCTGACAAGTTTCTGGATGATGATGGCAGGAGACGCCGAAAGCTGAAGGAAGGTTTCGATCTCCGTATCGTTGAGAGCGTCTGTCAGTCCGTCTGTGCACAGCAGGACTTTGTCTCCGACCTGCAACGGCGGTTCGACGCAGACGTGCGGCACGATCGCGAGCGGAAAGGTCGAGCCGCCCAGAGCCTGCGTGATTCCATGCGTTCGGGCCGGCGCTATGCCCTCGCCCGGCGGGAGTACCACATCTTCATGGCTCAGTTTGTGGAGACCTCCACTGCTGAGTCGGTAGGCTCGGCTATCGCCCACGTTGAACGCGATCATGGCTGTTTCCTGCAGCACCAGGCCGGCTATGGTCGTGCCCATGCCGATCCGGGTAGGCTCATCCATCAGCTCGTAGAGCCGCTCATTGGCCGCATGCAACGCCGTCTCGCAGGCGGCCGAGCCGTCCAGCAAGCCATCCTGCGAGGTCAGGAAGGCCAAGGCAGCGTGGCTGGCAAGATCACCGTGGGGATGGCCCCCCATGCCGTCGGCGACCAGCAGTGCATGGGGCGAGCCTGTGAGCCGCAGCGCGACTACGTCCCGTAGGTCCTCCTGAAAGATCGTTCCGCCGACGAAGACCGCGTCTTCGTTGCGGACACGCACAGCCCCCCGATGGGTGAACAACGCTATGTCGTGAATTCGCATAACTTGCGGCCCGCTTCAGATCGCCAGAGGTTCACCGTCACGCAGACGGCGAATAGCGGGAAATGCCTCCGCATGCGAGTCCCATGCCGCGCCGTGAATCGGGACAACGCAGCCGGCCCGCATCGCTTGTGCAAATTTCAGGAGATCCTCAGGAGATGCATGGCCGCTCGTATGCAGGTGGCAGGCTCGGGCGCCGCCGGCAGCAAAAGACGCGTTGACGGCCCGGCCACCCTCGCCGTCGAGATAGCCGCGCCACATCGACCAACTCCAGGCATCGTCCGGCCCCGGAGCGACGTTCTGGCGCGCGTAGTCGCGCATAAGGGACTTGCGCGTCATCACCACCCAACGTGCTGGCTCGTCGTTGAGTTGGCGGGCCGCGATGCCGTGATCGGCCATGCGAGCCACGAAAGCGTCGCGGCCTTTGGCGCGATACATCTGCGCAAATGCACTGGTGATCACAACCTTTATCTGGTCCCATCCTGGCCGCGGCAGGTTGGCATGCTCGCTCAGGAGTTCGAGGACTTCGGCCGTGTAGAGGTCGATGACGAGTGTCCGATTGGCCTTGAGGCAAGCGCGATAGAGCGTAACGGTCCGGTCGATGTTCTGGGCCGACCAAGTAACGAACACGCGGCCTCCAGTCTCCTCAAACAGTTTCCGGAAACCGGCCTCAAGCTCATCTTCACTCATCCACGGCTTGTCGGCGCCGAGATTGGTGCCTTCGAGCAGCAACACGTCGATCCCGGGCGGCGGTGCAGACATGAGGCGGCTGACAAGCGATCCCTTGCGGCCGTGTACCCGGAAATCGCCGGAATACAGAAGACGTTTTCCCTCAACATCGATCAGCAGCATGTAGGCGTCGAACGCAGAGTGATCGGTCAGGAAGGGGGTGACGGTGAATGGGCCGACCACGAACGGATGGCCACTGGTCCAGTTGTGAAAGTCGCGAATGATCGGCTCGCCAACGATGGCGGCCGTGAGCTTGACAAGCTTTTCGGTTGCCGCACCGGAGTGCACGGACCACTCGTTCGGAGCCGCCTGAAGCAGGCCATAGTGGTCTTGGTGAGGGTGCGAGATAAGTATCGCAGCCGGCGAACCACCGAGATCGAGCGTTGCGGGCAGTAGTCCGGCCGCATCGCCTTCTCCATCAAGCGGTCGGCCGATGTCGAGCAGGAGGCGGCTTCCGTCGGACGCGACGACCTCGATGCAGTTGCCACCGATCTCCTGGGTCGAGCGATGGACCGTGAGCCGAACTGTCATCGGCTCCCGGTCTCCGTGACGTTACCGTCGAGGAAGCGGAAGAATTTGTCCAGCGCGGCGGTCATGCGCTCGTCTCGTCCATCGAGGCCGATGATGTCGGATTGGAGCGACAGCGGAGCAGCCAACAGGTCGCGCTGCCAGATCTCCTTGGAGTACGGCGAAGATACTGTCGGACCAACGATCAAAAGCGGTACGCCCTCGAACACGGCTTTCGGCGTGAATATCTCGGGCAGGTTCTCTTGCTTCAGACACAGACCGAGGGCTTTAATTGCGTCCGTGTAGACGTCTTTGATATTTCGACGCAAGGCTTCGGAGCCGAGCTGAGATCGGTACCGTCGAATCTGGCTAACTACAGCCGCGCTTTCTCCGCTGCTGCGCGCCTCTGCATTGTCGGACCTCTTCACCTCGACGAACACCAGAGTACCCTGTGGCGTCAAGAATAGGCAGTCGATCATGTCCTGCGTCTTCGACTCTGCGTCCGCAGGCTGAGGCGCGCCGGGAAATCGGCACTCGATGTCGAGCAAGCGGGCGCGATCCGGCCGCACGCTCGATGCAGCAAGTGAAAACTCCGAAAACAGCGAGCTGACGATCGACAGCTCCCTGTTAGGCGAGCGGTACCCTTTGCATTTGTCTTTGATCGCTCGGTACTCGCTATACCGGTCCGATGGGATGCGGACGTCGCGGGAGCTGCCGTTGTCGGGAATATCGAGATAGCGGTTGTTGCTAAGCATCTCTCCGCCTTTGTAGACGCACAAGCGCGCACCGCCGTAATAGAAATGGACTTCGTTCTCGCGGATTGCCGGAAAGACCTCGCCCAGCAACAGGTCGTTCAACAACCCGGTTTTCGCGAAAAACGGATGCGCGTGCAAACCCGGGACATCATCAAAATATCTCTTCAGACCTGTCGCGCTCATTATGTGAACGTTCCTTTGACTATGGCGAGGTAAGGAGCTGCCCCGCGAGGGCGGCCCCGTGCGGGCGCGGCTCGGATACCTGCGATCAGCGAAGGCGCGATTCGGGTCGGGCCCAAAAGCTATTTTATCACAACATCCATTACCCGAGGTCCGGGCCCGCGCGGTTCGGATGGTTCTGGATCACGCGAGCGCGCATCCCTCGCGCGGCGGGAACCTCGAATTTTCCAGCCGCCTGTGACGCAGCTCACATCTCCACGGTGCGTTTTGCCGTACCTCAGTCGTCTCGGGGACAGACCTGAAGCGAATGGAGATATCGCATGAAGCGCCTGACCCTTTCCATGGTTGCCGCCCTGCTTGCGGTTGGAGCAGCGACCAGCGTGCTCAAATCGCACTCTTTGTTTCCTTTCGGCAAGAGCGGCATGCCCCCCATCGGTGAACTTCAGAGCGCGGATCAGATCCGCAGCCTTCCGGTCCAGGATTTCGTGGATCGCACGTTTGAGTTTCCGAAGGAAGCCAAGCAATAGGCACGCACCAAAAGTCGCAAGAAGGTCTCTCGCCGACGCTGTTGTATGCGCCGGCCGCCATCGTATACTTCGCCAAACTCGCGCGTATACGGAGAGATCGCGATGAAGGAATTCCTACTTGCGTGCCTGGCTGCGATCGCGATGGGCGCGGTCGCAGTTGTCGTGCTTAACCGGATTCAAGAGCCGGTGCAGCAGGCCTTTGCCACAAGTGCCGTGCGTCTCTGACGAGGCATCGCGGAAACAACGTCGGACCGGCTATTCTGCGGCGGTGACCGCCGGATTGGGATTCGCATCACCGGCACGCGAGCGGGCGTTCTGCTCATCCAGCCACAGACTGTGGTGCTCCCTGGCCCAATTGACATCGACCTCGCCGGAGCCCATTGCCTCGAAGGCCCCTTCCATGCCGATCGTACCGATATAGATGTGTGCCAGCATCGCCGCGACGAACAGAACCGCCACGATCGAGTGGAGGATCTGGGCAAGCTGCATGCCTTCAATGCCGCTGACGTAGAACGGGAACATCAGCTGATATCCGGTCGCGGCAACCAGACCGCCACCGACGACGACGATCCAGTAAATCCCCTTCTGGCCGGCATTGAACCGAGGCGCCGGTGGATGGTCGTGGAACAGGCCGCCCCCGCGCTTGATCCAATCGATGTCGACCTTGCCGGGGATGTTGCCGCCGATCCACATCAGGAAGATCAGCACCACACCGAGGGTGAAGGGAAAGCTCAGATAGTTGTGGGCGTATTTCGCCCATTGCGACCATTCGGAGAAGGCCTCGAAACCGATCAGCGGCAAGAGCAGCGGGCGGCCGAACGTGATGTTGAGGCCCGAGATGGCGAGAATGACGAAGCAGGTTGCCGTCATCCAGTGGACGAAGCGCTCAAAGCCGGAAAACCGCACGATGGTGCGCCCGGAGCGCCCACCCTCGATCCGGACCATGCCGCGGGTCAGATAGAAGATCAGGATGACTGCGATCATGCCGAGGATGGCGACGCCGCCGATCCACCGCAGCGTGACGTTGCGGAATTCGCGCCACTCGCGGCCCTGCGGCTGCTCAAGCACCCCGGAGCGCTGGTCGGGAATGCTGACGCGGCCCTGGATGCGGTTGAGCTCCTGCAGGAGCTGCTGTTCCTTGACGGAACTGGCGGTCGGATTGACCTGCTGCGCGCTCGCCGGTGTCGCCGAGACCAGCAGGAGAAATGCCCAGGCTCCGACGACCAGGCGGATCAGTCCAAGAAACGACGCCATCAGTTCCTCCCCACGTCCCAGCGCGCCCACACGCGATCTGCGATCAGGACTCGATCGACTCCCGATACGCCGTCTTCCAGCCCCAGGCGCCGGAGCCATAGCCGCGCTTCATCACGCGCTCCTTGTAGATCTGGGCGATGATCTCGCCGTCACCGGCAAGCAGCGATTTGGTCGAGCACATCTCGGCGCACAGCGGCAGCTTGCCCTCGGCGAGCCGGTTCGCGCCGTATTTCTCGTACTCCTCCTTGCTGCCATCGGCCTCAGGGCCGCCGGCGCAAAAGGTGCACTTGTCCATCTTGCCGCGCGAGCCGAAATTGCCGACCTTCGGATATTGCGGCGCCCCGAACGGGCAGGCGTAGAAGCAATAGCCGCAGCCGATGCAGAGGTCCTTCGAGTGCAGCACCACGCCGTCGGCGGTGGTGTAGAAGCAGTTCACCGGGCAAACCGCAGCGCATGGCGCATCCGTGCAGTGCATGCAGGCCATGGAGATCGAGCGCTCGCCCGGTTTGCCGTCGTTGATGGTCACCACGCGGCGCCGGTTGATGCCCCAGGGCACCTCATGCTCGTTCTTGCACGCCGTCACGCAGGCGTTGCACTCGATGCAGCGGTCAGCGTCGCAGAGAAACTTCATTCGAGCCATGTTCGTTGCTCCCTCAAGCCGCCACGATCTGACAAAGCGTGACCTTCGGCTCCTGCATGCCCGTGGCCGGGTCGTAACCGTAGCTCGTGATCGTGTTGGCGCTCTCGCCGAGCACGATCGGGTCGGTACCCGCCGGATAGTTCTTGCGCAAGTCAGCGCCGCCGAGCCAGCCGCCGAAGTGGAACGGCATCCAGGCCACGCCCTTGCCGACGCGCTCGGTGACCAGCGCCTTCATCCTGGCGCGCGAATTGTTCTCGGCGCCGCTCACCCAGACCCAGCCGCCGTCCTTGATGCCGCGGTCCGCAGCATCGGCGGGGCTGATCTCGATGAACATGTCCTGCTGCAATTCGGCGAGCCAGGGGTTGGTGCGCGTCTCCTCACCGCCGCCCTCGTATTCGACCAGGCGGCCGGACGAAAGGATCAGCGGGAACTGCTTGGCGATCCCCTTCTCCACCGCCGCCTTCTGCACGGAGAAGCCGATATTGGGCAGGCGGAACTGCTTGGCATCCGGCAGCGTCGGATATTTCGCGACCAGGTCGACGCGCGGCGTGTAGATCGGCTCGCGGTGAACCGGAATGGGGTCCGGAAGGCCGAACGCGTTCATGCGCGCCTTGCCGTTGCCGAACGGCACGCAGCCATGCTTGAGCGCCACGCGCTGGATGCCGCCTGAGAGATCGAGCGACCAGGACACCGCGTCCGGGTTGGCCGGATTGATCTTCTTGATCGTGGCCATCTCCGTCTCGGTGAGATCGGTGTCCCAGCCGAGCTTCTTCAGGCTCGCCAGCGTGAACTCGGGATAGCCGTCCTCGATTTCCGAGCCCTTCGGAAAGGACTTGTCCGCGAGCAGGCTGACTTTCCGCGTGGTGCCGTCCGCCAGCTTTTCCTCGCGCTCGATGCCGAAGCGCGGGCGGAATGCGCCGCCGCCGTCCATGACGCCCAGATTGGTGTTGTAGAGCAGCGGCGAACCGGGATGCCGCACCTCGGGCGAGCCCCAGCAGGGCCACGGCAGGCCGTAATAATCGCCGCCGACTTCCGGATCGTCCTTCGGCGCGCGCATGGTCACCAGGTCGAACTTGTGCTGATTCTTCATGTGCGCCTTGATGCGCTCCGGCGACTGGCCGCAATAGCCGGTCGACCAGCTGCCGCGGTTGATCTCGCGAAGCACGTCCTCGGCGACCGGAAGATTGTTCTCGACCTTGATGTTCTTGAACATCTTGTCGGCGAAGCCGAGCTTCTTCGCCAAGAGGTAGATGATCTCGAGATCGTCCTTGGATTCGAACACCGGCTTGACGATCTGTTCGCCCCACTGCATCGAGCGGTTCGAGGCGACGCGCGATCCCGTGCATTCGAACTGGGTGGCGACCGGGAGAATGTAGACGCCGTCCTTGCGGCCGGCTTCCACCGCGAGCGAGGCCCAAGTGGTCGGATGCGGGTCCGCAATCACCAAAAGCTCGAGCGCCGCCAATCCCTTCAGCGATTCAGGAATGCGCGTGATGCTGTTGCTGGCGTGCCCCTGCACGAAAACCGCCTTGACGTTGTCCTTCTGGGCGACGTCCGCCTTCGGCAGCAATGCCGCGTCGAACCAGCGCGTCAGCGGGATGCCTGGCGTCTCCATCTGCTTCTTTTCGTCGAAGCGCGACACCAGATAGTCGTAGTCGACCTCCCAGACCCGCGACCAGTGCTTCCACGCACCCTCGGCGAGCCCGTAGTAGAAGGGCAGCGTCACGATATCGAGCCCGACATCGGTTGCGCCTTGCACGTTGTCGTGGCCGCGGAGGATGTTGGCCCCAGCGCCGGACTTGCCGATATTGCCGGTCATCAGCAGCGCGATGCAGCTTGCGCGCACGTTTGCCGTGCCGACCGTGTGCTGGGTCTGACCCATGCACCAGATGATCGTCGCGGGCTTGACGGTGGCAAACATCTTGGCGACACGCTCGAGCTGCGCACCGGGCACCCCGGTCACGCGCTCCGTTTCCTCGGGAGTCCACTTCTCGACTTCCTTGCGGAGGTCGTCGAAGCCGTAGACGCGCTGCGCGATGAATTCCTTGTCTTCCCAGCCGTTCTTCAGGATGTGCCACATCATGCCGTAGAGCACGGGGATGTCGGTGCCGGGACGGATGCGCACATATTCGGTCGCATGCGCCGCGGTGCGCGTCATACGCGGATCGAATACGATGAAGTTGGCGCGGTTGATTTCCTTGGACTCCAGCATGTGCTGCATGCCGACCGGATGCGCCTCGGCGGCGTTGCTGCCGATGAACAAGAGAGTCTTGGAGTTGCGGATGTCGTTGATGCTGTTGGTCATCGCGCCGTAGCCCCAAGTGTTGGCTACGCCGGTGACAGTGGTCGAATGGCAGATGCGGGCCTGGTGATCGGTGTTGTTGGTCCCCCAGAAGGCGCCGAGCTTGCGGAAGAGATATGCGCCTTCGTTCGTCATCTTGGCCGATCCGAGCCAGTAGACGGAATCGCTGCCCGATTTCTCGCGAATCTGCGAGAGCTTGTCGCCGATCTCGTTGACCGCCATGTCCCACGAGACTCGGGTCCACTGACCGTTCACGAGCTTCATGGGATAGCGCAGGCGGCGATCGCTGTGCACGAGCTCGCGCACGGAAGCACCCTTGGCGCAGTGCGATCCACGATTGATCGGCGAGGACCAGCTCGGCTCCTGTCCGATCCAGACGCCGTTGAGGACTTCCGCGGTGACGGTGCAACCGACCGCGCAATGCGTGCAGATGCTCTTCTTGACGGTCGCGCCGGCGCTCAGCGGACCGGCCATTGCGGCCTCCGCCTTCCGCACGCCGCCGGTCGGCAACGCGCTCAATGCGGCAAGCCCGCCGCCGGCGAGGCCCGAGCGGCGCAGGAAGGTGCGGCGATCGAGACCGCCGCCCTGCGCCGACAGGGATTCGGCGATCGATCCGCGGGATTGAGCATCGGAGCGCTGGCGTTGTGTTCTCTTGATCAGCACGGCCGCCTCCCCTCAGGCAGGATAACGATTGACGCGATAATACGTCTTGACGTGGTCGGTCTCCTTGTAGCGAGCCTTCCGCTTCTCGTCGTTGCTCTCACTGTCGGCTTGCGCGGACGTGGAGGAGATCAACGGCGTCGCCAGTGTCGCGCCGGCGCCGACCGTGCCGACGCCGACCTTGCGCAGGAAGTCACGCCGGCCGACTTTCACTTGCTTTTCGTCCTTCATCGTATCTCTCCCGGACCGACGCGAAGTCGATCAGTTCGTAAACGTGAATGCCTCAGTCTCGATGTCCATGAACACGCGGCCGACTGCCCCGACCGCACGATAGAATTTCGCCCTCTCCGTGTTCTCCATGTCGGCGAACATGCGCGTCATCCACGGCGACAGGTGTCTTTCGAAGAAGGCGCGTTGCGCTTCGACCGACGCCGGAAAACGGCCGGAGGCCAGGCCGGCCATGATCTCGCACAACGTCGCGGCGTGGTCCTCCGGCTCGAAATTGCTCTCGACGCGCTCGATGCCGAGCGTCGCGAGATCAGCTCGCAGCCGCGACAGCGGACGTTCATTGAGAAAGCCGGTCAGATAGTAGGATGCATAGGGCAGCAATTCGCCGCGCCCGAGACCTATGAACAGATCGAAATGTTCGCGCTCGACGTCGGCCAACATGGAATTCGACGCGGCTTCCGCCAGCATCGCATGAACGCGTCCGAGCGGCGTGTCATCCCCGTTCAATTCGGAAAGCCGGTCGAGCAATGTGCTGGACGGGGCTGCAGACAGCAATGTGGCGAGCAGCGCGTATTCCGCTGCGCGCGCCGCATCGACGGGATCGATGGCATCGTCCGGCAAGGTCAACTCGCTACCGTAGAGGTCGGGTCGAAGCTCGCGGCGCGGCACGCCGGTCACGCTCTCGACCGCAATGACCCGCTGTGCCGGCACCCTGCTCCAGCTCGAGACGGACGGTTGGCTGATGCCGATCCTGCGGGCAAGCTCGGCTACGCCACCCGCAGCACCGATCGCGCGATCAAGGCCCTCATCACGCACGTGGACCTCCCATCCCGAGCCAAGTGCTGACTATTTAGAGTGAATCAAAACTAGTTCCCCGATCTGGGGTGGTCAATCTCTCCCATAGCCTGAAGCTATATTCTTTGGTCGAGACGATGGAACGCAGGGGTTACGAGGCGTTCGATGACCCGTCGTCCGTAATGCCGGGAAGAGCGCCGCCGTGTTTGCGCCGCCGCAACGCCACGAGCACCCCTGCGATCTCCTTCTGCGGTGCAGCAGGTGATTGCGGAAGTTCGGCCGACACGGCTTGATCTCGCACGCTCGGATCGCGTTCCACTTCGGTTGAACGGGTTTGCTGGTCGATTTCACGCTCCGACCCGGCTGTTTGCGCGGCTTCCTGGGTGAGAGCGTCCCCGGTCGTCAGGTTGTCAGCGACGCGGCGCACACCGCCGACGATGCGATCGACCAACGCACTCAGCTCCGCATCGGAGCAATCGAGCGGCCCGAAGCCGGGCATCGCGTTCGGATCGTTGAAGTCCCACGCGTTCTCCGCGAGCCCCACGAAGTCGCGAATGACGGGATCGCTGGACCAGGCGCGACGAAGAGCCGCACGTGTCAATTCCTGGGGAATCCCCTTGCGCAAGAAGGCGGTGATGTCGGTCGCGGCGGTGATGGAATCGATCGACGGCAAGCTTGACAAGTCGATGTCCGGTTCACCCTGCTCGTCGCCTGACAGCTCTCGAGGATCGCTTGAGGGCACTTGGGCATCACGGGTTTCAACCGGAGGAGCCGCCTCGGACGACGGCGTCTCCGCCTTGGCCTCCCGCTTGCGGCGGGACCAGCGTGAAAGGAAATCCTCCTCCCTCATTCGCGCCCGCCTTCATGAGTGCGGCGCGCCAGCGCCTCGGGATCGGCGCGCCGCCGCCTCCGCTTGACGAATTCCTGCTCGACGTGGTGCTCGGCCAGGAAGCCTTCAATCGCATCGCGCACGACCTCCGGCATCGGCACGGCCTCGACCAGATTGGCGCCGGCTTCGGTGAACGCCTCTCCTTCCGCCGGATCGGCCGTCGCCGCGGCGACCGAATAGGGCCAGGCCCCCTCGGACGGACTGAGGACGACCCAGATGCCGGGATTTCCGGAGGTCAGATTATCTCGATACCGCGCGGTCTCGGAGCGATAAAGGTCGATCGTCGCCCGTCCCGCGTAGAACAGCGTGGCCTCGTCCTGCTCGCGCAGCGCTGTCCACGGCTCCATGTCCGGCTCGTCCGGCAGCACGGCGACACCTCGCCAGACGTAGTCGGCCCAGGGCGAGCTGGACTTGCGCCGTTCAACCACGACACCCACGGGAATACGCTGCAATGGGACGGCAGCAGGGCTCATGTCGCCACCTCAAGGTGCTTGATCGGCAGGCCGGTCAAGAGGTTCTGCGGCTTCATCCGGACCTTCTGATCCGCCATCATGGCGAGGATCAAATAGACCGGCTCGCCCTTCACGTCATCCGCGACCACGCCCGGGTCCGCAAAGGACAGCCGAAACAGCGCGAGCACCCGCCCCTCGTCGCGCTCATCGAGGGTTTCGCCCCGCCACAGCCGGTCTCCCAGCTTGGTGGCTTCCGCGTCGAGGCCGACATACCAGGCCAGTTTCGCATTGTGCAGCGCCGTCAGCGGTTCCACGACGACTTCGATCCCGAGCAGGTGGGAAATCCAGCGCGTGATCACTTGCGCCAAGGCGGCCGGGCCCGCTCCTCCGCCCGTGAGATCGAGCGCCATGTCGAACTGGTCGCTGCGCAGCCAGTAGGCGTCGGCGCTCTCCTCGCTGAGAACGTCGAGCTGCGCGTCGGTCACGGCCCCCAGCATCGACATCAGCGAGAGCACCGGCGTTGGACTGCGGCCGCCCACGATCTCTTCATCGCCGAGCAGCAGCGCCTGTTCATGCGGCAGAATGCGCTGCTGCCGGAAGAACAATTCGGCGGCGCGAAGCACGAATGGATCCTCGCAGCCGTCCAGCGCATTGCGCATGATGACGTGCACGAGATGATTCACAAACAAAGGAGGCAGGCTGTTCGTCCCGGAGCGGACCAGCGCGAGATAGGCCGCCTCCAGCGTCGGATGGCGCAGCAGAAGATCGCGAAGCGACAGCACGAACTGCCAATTCTCCCGCGCATCCGCATCCGCCATCGCGGCGATCTCGTCCGCTTCGACCGGCCGCCGCGGGTTTGCGAGCATGTCCCGATGCAACCGGCGTTCGACGGCGCAGGCCTCCTCCGGCGGCATCAGTTCGGGGCGCGCAAAATAGGCCTTCAGGAATTCGTCGGTGACGACGAGCCCGCCGCTCGCATTGCGGTCGAGAAGATGATGGCCGCAGGCGATCCAGAAATCCTTCATGGACGCTTCGCCTCCCGGCTCAGCCCGGCGAGGTCGAGACTGCCGTCGGCCGGCGCATCTTCGTCGTCGACCTCGAGGAAGGCGAACGCCTTGCCGTGGCCGGCCACGCCCTGCTTGCGCTGCAGGGTGCGAAACGCCTCGCGAATGTCGCCATCGACCGCGGTGCGATGCACCGCGATCAGCGTGTCGATCGGATGGGTGCAGAGCGACTGGGTGAAGGCAACCTCCTCCTGCGCGGCGACGCGCGCCGTCGCGATATCCGGCGCGCCAAACCGCTCGACCAGCCGGCTGGCCAACAGCTCCACCACGGCTGTTCGATCCGCTTCGCTCGCCTCCACGATCTGGACCAGGGTCGACCAGCCCCACGACTGCAGGCCGAGAAAGCCGCCGCGGAACGCCCAGCGGTCCTTGCCCTGAAGGGCTGAGGGATCCTGATCGCAGAAGCGAAAGGCGCCGGAGACCGCCCACTCGCCGGGCTCGGCCGGCACCTCGAAGACAAAGGTGTCGGACGGATCGAGCGCGATGGTGCGCAACAGCTTCACAGCCGCGGCCCTCCGAGCTTTGGGTCGAACCAGGTCGGGACGGACAGGGCCTGCGCGAGCTCGCGCCGTTCGGTCACCTCCGCCCCGATCCGGCGCGTGAGGAGATCGCCATTGCCGTCGATCCGCTGAATTATCTGGCGCTCGCGCGACAGCCGGCTGAGGAAATCACCCGCCACGCTTTCGAATCCATCCTCCTGCCAGAGGTCGGTCACCCGCATGAGATGACGCGCAAAGCCTTCCGTCACCTGTACGGCGCCGGCCTCGCCAAAACCTTCCTCGTCCAAGGCCGAGGCCAGTGGATGCATCCCTGGCTCGTTGCCGGTCATCGCCACGGTACGGATCATGGCGCCAAAGACCAGCCACGCGGGCGGTTCGTGCTCGCCCGCCGACGCGGGCCAGCCGAGCCGGCCCCCGCCCACCAATCCACCATCGACCTTGACGGTGTCCGGCCAGTCGATCGTGACCGGCTTGTTCGGCGGCGCATAGGCGCGCAAGGCGTCGGTCAGCGCAACCATGCCCGCGTAGAAGGCGCGACGCGCCGTGCGCAGCGGCTCGTCGAGCTCGAGCACCACGGCGAACTCAGCAAGGTCGAACCGTCCGACATACACCAGGGTCCCTGGACCGCTCTCCTGTGCAGTGCGGCAGGCGTGGCCAAAAGCATCCCCGCTCTCGCGCAACCGCACCAAAGTGAAGGGCGGCGGCAGGCTGATCTGGTCCACCGTGGAAGCGTGGGTCGTTGCGGTCCGCGACAGCGCCGTCCTCCAGTTTCCTTTTCTTCCCAATCAGGAATATCTATACGAGGAGAGACAGCGGCGCGAGTCCGCGAGCCGCGCGACTTTTGGGGAGAGGCTAACCTGGCGCAGCCAAGAAGGACGATCCTGATCTGCTCGTGCGAAGACACGATGCGCCTCGATACGGGCGCCATCGGGCGCGGATGCCCCGACAGCGAGATTGCCGCCTTCCGGCACCTCTGCGGCCCCGAGCTCGATCATTTTCGCAAGGCGACCGCGACGGCAGGCTCGCTGACGGTTGCCTGCACGCATAAGGCCGCGCTGTTTGCCGAGGAATCCGCCGGGCGTTCCGATCCGATCGCGTTCGTGAACGTGCGCGAGGCGGCCGGCTGGTCCAGCGAGGGACCGCAGGCCGGGCCGAAAATGGCCGCGCTGCTCGCGGCGGCTTCCGTGCCCACGCCGCAATTTCAATTCGTCAGCCTGTCGAGCGAAGGCGTCATCCTGATCTATGGACGCGACGAAGCGACGATCGAGGCCGGCAGGTTGCTGGCCGATCACCTTGATGTGACGGTCATGCTGAAAACGCCCGGCGACGTCACGCCTCCCGCCACGGATTTCCCTGTCGTGAGGGGAACGATCCGCAACGCGAAAGGGCATTTTGGCGCCTTCGAGCTTTCGGTGGATGACTACGCGCCGCCTCGCCCCTCCTCACGCGATCGCTTCATCTTCGAGACCTCCCGGAGCGGCGTGACATCGCGCTGCGACCTCCTGCTGGATATCTCGGGCGACGCTCCGCTGTTTCCGGCCCATGATCTGCGCGACGGCTATCTGCGCGCCGATCCCGGCGATCCGGCCGCGATGCTGCGCGCCGTACTGAAGGCGCGAGATCTCGTCGGCAGTTTCGACAAGCCGAAATATGTCGACTTCTCCGCCGAGCTCTGCGCGCACTCGCGCTCCAAACTGACCGGCTGCCACCGCTGCCTGGATCTGTGCCCGACCGGCGCGATCACGCCGGCCGGCGATCACGTCAGCATCAACGCGGAGATCTGCGCCGGATGCGGACAATGCGCCGCCGCGTGCCCGACCGGTGCGGCCGCCTACGCGCTGCCGCCCGCCGACACACAGCTTCACCGGTTGCGCGCGATGCTGCTGGCCTATCGCGATGCCGGCGGCGTCCGCCCGATCGTGCTGATCCACGACGGCCAACACGGCACGCCGCTGATCGACGCGCTGGCGCGCCATGGCGACGGCTTGCCGGCGAACGTGCTTCCCTTCGCTGTCAACGAGATCACCCAGGTCGGACTCGAGGCCATCGTCGCGGCCTTTGCCTATGGCGCGGCGAATGTGCGCTTTCTGCTGCGGGCAAGGCCTCAGCACGACGTGACCGGATTGTATCAGACGATCGCTACCGCCGCTTCTATCATTTCTGGCCTTGGGTTCGCAGGTCCGCGCATAACCGCGATCGAGACCGACGATCCGGATGTGATGGGCGAAGCGCTCCGAGCGATCGAACCGGTCGCGACAGTCGACACACCCGCGACCTTCAAGACGGTGGGAAAGCGACGGGATCTGCTGCAGTTCGCCTTGAGCGAACTGCACCGCCTCGCCCCGGCGCCGACGGATGTGATCGCGTTGCCCGAGGGTGCGCCGCTCGGCGCAGTCAGCATCAACGTCGACGGTTGTACACTTTGCCTGTCCTGTGTCTCAGCCTGTCCGACCGGCGCGCTACGCGATGACCCGGAACGCCCGGTCCTGAAATTCGTCGAAAGCGCCTGCGTCCAATGCGGCCTGTGCCAGAGCACGTGCCCCGAGAAGGTCATCACGCTCAAGCCGCAGATCGACTTCCGGGCCAGCCGGGCGCCCGCACAAATCATCAAGGAAGAAGAGCCCGCGCTTTGCGTTCAGTGCGGCAAGCCGTTCGGCGTCAAGAGCACCATCGATCGGATCGCGGCGAAGCTCGAGGGCCGGCACTGGATGTACCCGGCCGGCGACAGGCGCCTCGATGTGCTACGCATGTGCGCCGACTGTCGTGTCGTCGCGATGAGCGAGCAACAATTCGACCCGTTCAAGGGGGTTCCGGAACGCGCGCCGCCCCGTACGACGGAAGACTATTTGCGCGAACGAGAAAACAAGGACTAGGACGAGGACTTTCCGAATAAGCCGCCAGCTCCAGGGATAACGAACCAAGGACGCGAACGATGTCTCGCATCACCACCGTTTCATTGACCTTCATTGTTGCCATGACTCTTGCCGGCGGCACCCTGCCCGCCGCCGCCGCTCCTCTCACCAAAGCTGAAAAGGTCGCCCTGAAGCAGGCGATCGTTGCCTGCAAGGCGGAGGCGAAGGGCAAGAAAATCGCGTGGCTGTCGCGCCGGAAATACGTCAACCACTGCGTCGCTGAAGCTCTCAAGGAGCATCCCAACATCGACGTGATTGGAATCCTCAAGAACCATCCGGAGATGAAGGATCTCCCGATGGAAAATTGGGATTCGATTTAGACAACCAAGCCGGTCGAGAAGCCCGCTCTTCCTGGCGGCCTCTTCCAGCGGAAGACCGGATCATTTCGACGTCGCGCGCGTCAGGAAGTCCGTCAGCGCGCGGCGGTCCTCGGCCGAACCGATGCGCTGCTCCGGCATCTTGGTGCCGGGCGTGTAGGCGCTCGGGCCGATCTCGAACAGCTTCGCGACGGTCTCGGGCGACCAGACGATGTCCATCCTCTTCAGCGCGTCGGAGAACTGGTAGCCAGGCAGCGACGCGATCTTTCGGCCATACAATCCGGCGAGCGAGGGACCGGCGCGCGGAACCTCCCGCTGCGACAGCGTATGGCATGCGACGCACGCCCTGAACACGTCGGCACCTTGATCTCCCGCATAGGCCGCGAGCGGATCGGCGGTCGTGCCCGACAGGCTCGCCCCGATGGGATTGCCGGTGCGCGCATTCCAGCGCCGTATCTTCCCATCCGCACCGGCCGTCAGCAGAGTTTCGCCGTCGGGCAAGAATGCAGCAGACCAGACCGGAAGGCCCGGTCCGACCAGGGTGCGCAGCACGCTGCGTGCCTTGCGATCGATGATTGCCACGGTCCCGCCGATGCCTGCGGCAGCGATCAACGCTCCGTCTCGCGAGCTTGCCAATGCCACGATCGGCGTGGGAGCGGCCTGGACCTCGCCAATCGGCGCACCATCCGATGTCAGCATGCGCACCTTGCCGTCCGCAGCTCCAGTCACGATCTCGCCGTCAGGCTCGACGGCAACTGCGTTCAGCGGCGATGGCATGGTGACGACCTCGGGAGCGCCCGCCGGCAAGCTCCAGATCCTGAGCGTGAGATCATAGCCGACGCTGACGACCGTTCGTCCGTCGGCGCCAAAGGCGACACCGTTGACGTTTTGGGAATGGCCTTCCAGGACGGATTGAGTCCCCTCCGGCAACGACCACAACCGGACGGTATGGTCCCAGGACGCAGATGCAAGCATGGACCCGTCCGGCGAGACCGCGAGTGCGGCGATCGGCCCGCGATGACCTTCCAGCACCTGATCCGGCTCTTGGCGCCCGGCCGTCCAGACGGCGATCCGCCCGTCCGCGCCCGCCGTCGCCATCCTTCCGTCGTTCAGCAAGGCGACTGCATTGACGGCGTCCGAATGAAATCGGAGCACTTGCTCCGCCGCGTCCGTGGCGAGCGACCACCGGATCGCAGCAGTATCGAAACTCCCCGAAAGAGCCGTCTTGCCATCGTTGGAGATTGTGATCGCACGCACAGGCCCGCCGTGGCCGGCCAGCTGGGCACGGGCGGGCGACAATGGGGCAATTGGCCACGCTGCCAAGGAAGCTGCGAAGGAAGCGGTGCAGATCAGAAAGCCCAGACGCATTCCCACTCCGATGCGATCTGAAGGAGGATGTGCCGGTCATCCTGCACGAATTGACCATCGGAGCGAAAGGCCCTGCTTCCCGCGCTCTATTTCTCGGGTGCGACAATCGTCTTGTCCGATCCTTCGGGCGCGGCTTGCATCCCCGGCGGACTTTGACCTTGCGGACTTTCCGCAGGAGCACCACCGGATTGGGTATTGATCGGCCCGGTCCAACCTTGCGGCTGCAATTGGCCTTTGTCCTCGCCGACTGTTCGCCCTGCGGCCGCGCCGGGTGGACCAGCCTTCGGCTCCTCCGATTGAGCAGGTGCGAAACCAGAGCTCGCTAGAACCGCCGCGAAAGCTAAAATGGAACACCGCCGCACCCGAACCTCCCATTCGATTGATCCAGCTCAACAATGGAAAATCTGCTCCGTTCCATGTTCAAACAATCCCGGATTGAACCGACCGGCCCGGGGCCTAGGCTATCGGCAAGGACATCAAAGGTGATGGGCATGCAAATACGACCCAGGACGTATCTGCAGGTACTTTCGCGGTTGCGGGCACTTCGCACATCTTTGTCGCCTGATGACGCCCCGACGGCCCGCGAAACCTCCCCAACACTCCTCCTCATCGCGGTCGTGCTGGCGCTGCTGTTGGCGATGCTTGAGGTGGACCTACATGGTGTCGAATTGCAGTCGTTGGGATTGACGGGAGGTCCATTCCCGGTCGATCCAATCTTTCAGAGCCCGTGAGCAAGAACCTTCCATTGATTCGGCGCGAGACTCTTCTGGTGAACTGCATTCAACCTGCAGCATCCATCCTGACCGCTATTTGGCCGGACGGCTGCCAGGGCTCTCGAAATAGGGCGCCGCTCATCAACAGCATTGCTGAATCGCTGGCTGGGGCGGGAGGGATCGAACCTCCGAATGGCGGAATCAAAATCCGCTGCCTTACCGCTTGGCTACGCCCCAACAGACGACGGACGGGATGGCGAAGGACTGGCCGCCGCAGATTCCCTCCGATCGCAGCCGGTCTATAGGGAGCGGCGCGGCATTTCAACCGCCTGGAGGGGCAAAATACCGCTGGCCCGGGGACCGGCCGCGCCACACTCTATTATAGGGCCGGGGGACCGGCAGGAGGCGTTCCGCCCATTGAGACCTCCCCCGTTTCATGGGAATACGGCGCCAATATTTGTCCACGGGAGTGAACCATGACCTACCGCGCGCCGATCAATGACATGCTGCTGTCGCTCAACCATGGCGCCGGCCTGAAGGCTGCCGTGGAGGCCGGTCATTACGGCGATTTCGATACGGACATTGCCGCGGCCGTGCTGGAGGAAGCCGGCAAGTTCGCAACCGACGTGCTGGCGCCGCTCAACAAGGTCGGCGACGAGCACGGCATCAAGCTGGACGCCGGCAAGGTCACGACCGCGCCGGGCTGGCCGGACGCCTACAAGCGCTGGACCGAAGGCGGCTGGAACGCTGTGTCCGGCCCGGAAGATTTCGGCGGCCAGGGCCTGCCGATCGCGATCAACGCCGCCTGCACCGAGATCTGGAGCGCGGCCAACGTCGCCTTCGGCCTCTGCCCGCTGCTGACGGCCTCGGCGATCGAAGCACTGGATGCCCATGGCAGTGACGAGCTGAAGGCCATCTATCTCGAAAAGCTCGTCTCCGGCGAATGGACCGGCACGATGCAGCTGACCGAGCCGCAGGCCGGCTCCGACGTCGGCGCGCTGCGGACCCGCGCCGAGAAGCAGGCCGACGGCACCTATCGCATCAAGGGGACGAAGATATTCATCACCTATGGTGAGCACGACATGACCGACAACATCGTGCATTTCGTGCTGGCGCGTCTGCCGGACGCGCCCGCTGGCACCAAGGGGATTTCTCTCTTTCTTGTTCCCAAATTCATGGTCAACGCCGACGGCTCGCTCGGCGCGCGCAACGACATCTTTGCCAGCGGCGTCGAGCACAAGCTCGGCATGCATGCCTCGCCCACCTGCACCATGACCATGGGCGACCATGGCGGCGCGATCGGCTTTTTGATCGGCGAAGAGAACCAGGGCATGCGCTGCATGTTCACGATGATGAACCAGGCCCGCCTCGGCGTCGGCCTGGAAGGCGTCGGCGTTGCCGACCGCGCCTATCAGCAGGCGCTGTCTTACGCGCAGGAGCGCCGCCAAGGCCGCGCCGTCGGCAAGAAGGGCGACGGCTCGGACGCGATCTTCGTGCATCCCGACGTCAAGCGCATGCTGATGCGGATGCGGGCGCAGACCGCCGCCGCGCGCACCATCTGCTATGCCACCGCGGTCGCGATCGACGTCTCGACCCGCGCCAAAGACCCGAAGGTGCGAGCCGATGCCGCCGCGCGCGCCGCGCTGCTGACGCCGATGGCCAAGGGCTATTCCACCGACATCGGCAACGAGGTCGCCTATCTCGGCGTGCAGATCCATGGCGGCATGGGTTTCATCGAGGAGACCGGCGCTGCGCAGCATTATCGCGATGCGCGCATCACCGCGATCTACGAGGGCACCAACGGCATCCAGGCGATCGACCTCGTCACGCGCAAGCTGGCGGCGAACGGCGGCGCCTCGGTGTGGGCGCTGCTCGACGAGCTCGCAGCCACCGTCAAGCAGGTCGAGGCCTCCAACGATCCCGCCTTCGGCACCACGGGTCCGAAATTGCGGGAAGCACTCGATGCGTTGACGCGCAGCAGCAAATGGCTGCTGGAGCGCGTGACGTCCGCGCCGAACGAGGCGCTCGCCGGCGCGACGCCCTATCTGCAGCAATTCGGCGCCACGCTCGGCGGCTGCCTGCTCGCCTCCGAGGCACTGGCCGCGAAAGCCGAGGGCAACACGGACGCCGCGCGCTACGTCTCGCTGGCGCGCTTCTTTGCCGAGAACATCACCGTGCAGGCGCCCGCGCTCGAACGCACGGTGACCGAGAGCGCGGAGTCGGTTGCGGCGGCGGATGCGGTGCTGCTGGGGTAAGCCGCGTCCGCGGCACGAGAGGCTATCCCGCCCACAACCGCCGGCTTTCTCCAAATATCGTCGTCAATCGTCGCAATGCGCGGCGGTGCCCCTTGCGGAAATTGGCGCCGAAAAGCTTGACCCAGCGCATTGGCACGCCTGCGGGATGATGTAGGCTGATGCCCGGCGAGACTCGCGAAGCTGCGAGCGCAGGGAGTTCTCATGGCGAATGGCAATATCGTCGTCACCGAGGAGCGCGGAACACGCGTGATCACCCTGCGCCGTCCGGGCAAGAAGAACGCGATCACCCAGCACATGTACCGGGAGATGAGCCGCGCGATCGACACCGCGCAGAACAACCCCGATATCCGCTGCATGATCATCACCGGCGGCTCCGGCGTGTTCACCGCCGGCGACGACATCGACGATTTCATGCAAGCCGACACGTCGCGCCCCGAGACGCTGTCCGAAGGCGCCAAGTTTCTCTATTCGCTCGCCCTCAACGTCAAGCCGATCATCGCGGCCGTCGACGGCGCCTCGATCGGCATGGGCACCGTGATGCTGTTCCACTGCGACTACGTGCTCGCCTCGAATGCCGCGACCTTTTCCGCACCCTATATCCATCTCGGCCTGGTGCCGGTCGGCGCAGCCAGCCTCTTGATGCCGAACACGATGGGCTATCAGCGCGCCTTTGCCATGCTGGTGATGGGGCGGACCTTCTCCGCCGCGGAGGCCCATGCCGCCGGCTTCGTCAACACCGTGGTGTCGCCGGGACATACGGAGGTCGAGGCGCGCAAGGTGGCGCGCGATATCTGCCGCCTGCCGGCCGAGGCGGTCGCAACCTCGCGCAAGCTGCTGCGCGCGCCGGCCGAAGACCTCACCCGCCGCATCGACCAGGAAGGCCATCTGTTCGGCGAGCGGCTGAAGTCGGACGAAGCGGTGGCGGCGTTCAACGCGTTCGCGAACCGGAAGAAACGGTAGGAGTTCTCTCTTCCCCTCTCCCCTTGTGGGAGAGGGTGGCCCGCCGCGATAGCGGCGAGACGGGTGAGGGGTTGTCTCCGCGAGCACATCTCACTCCGTCATTCGCGGATAGAACCCCTCATCCGGCGCTTCGCGCCACCTTCTCCCACAGGGGGAGAAGGAAGAAAGCGCGGCTCGTTCACGACAATGCTTCGTGAAATCTTCGCGCGGACCGACTAATCTGGTTCCATGCGATACCGATCCGTCCTTGCCGCTCTCGCTCTCGCCTGCGCCCTCCCCGCCTCGGCCCAGACCGCCGCCCCCGTCGAGTTGCGCATCCTCGCGATCAACGATTTCCACGGCCATCTGCGGCCGCCGCCGGGCGGCATTCGCATCAGCGATCCCGAGGACAAAGGCAAGAAGGTGATGGTCGCGGCCGGCGGTGCCGAATACATGGCGACGCTGGTCAAGCAGCTGCGCGAAGGGCACAAGAACACGATCTTCGTCGCGGCCGGCGACCTGATCGGCGCGAGCCCGTTCCTGTCGGCGATGTTTCACGACGAGCCGTCGATCGAGGCGCTGTCGATGATGGGACTTGCGATCACTTCGGTCGGCAATCACGAATTCGACGAGGGCAAGACCGAGCTGCTCAGGATGCAGAACGGCGGCTGCCATCCGGTCGACGGGTGCCAGGGACCACATCCCTTCACCGGCGCCAAATTCCGCTATCTCGCCGCGTCCACCGTGGAGACCGCGACCGGTCAAAGCGTGCTGCCGCCCTATGAGATCCGCGAATTCGACGGCATTCCCGTCGCCTTCATCGGGCTGACCTTGAAGGAGACCGCGGGCATCGTATCACCCGCTGGCATCGCCGGGCTCGAATTCCGCGACGAGGCCGAGACGGTGAACGCCCTGGTGCCGCAGCTGAAGGCGCGCGGTGTCGAGGCGATCGTGGTGCTGATCCACCAGGGCGGCGAGCCCGCCGGCGACTACAACGAATGCCCGGGCATCACCGGGCCGATCGTCGATATCGTCAAGAAGTTCGACCGCGCCGTCGACGTCGTCGTCAGCGGCCATACCCACCGCGCCTATGTCTGCGATATTGACGGACGGCTCGTCACCAGCGGCGACAAATACGGCACGCTGGTCACAGCGATCGATCTCAGGCTCGATCCTGTGACCCGCGATATCGTCAGCGCCAGGGGCGAGAACGTCATCGTCGCCAACGCGTCGCTGGCGAAGGATCCCGAGCAGACCGCGCTGATCGACGCCTATGACAGGGTATCCGCGCCGATCGCCAACCGGCCAGCGGGATCGGTGACGCAGACGCTGTCGCGCGTGCCGAATGAAGCCGGCGAGAGCGCGCTCGGCGACGTCATCGCGGACGCGCAGCTTGCCGCGACCAGGTCGGCCCAGGATGGCAGCGCTGTCATCGCGCTCACCAATCCCGGCGGAATACGCACCGACATCGTGCCGAAGGAGAACGGCGCGATATCCTTCGGCGACGTCTTCGCCAGCCAGCCGTTCCGCAACCGCCTCGTCACGATGACGCTGACCGGCAGCCAGCTCAAGGACATGCTGGAGCAGCAATGGCTCGACCCGAAGCGGCCGCGGATCCTCCAGGTCTCGGACGGATTCAGCTATGCCTGGGATGCGTCCAAGCCATTCGGCGAGCGCGTGATCCCCGAGAGGATGATGCTGAGCGGCCGGCCGATCGAACCTGGAAGCGGCTACCGCGTCACCCTCAATGATTACCTCGCCGTCGGCGGCGACGGCTTTACCGTCGCCAAACAGGGCACCTCGCCGCAATATGGCGGCTACGACGCGGACGCGCTGTTCGCGTTCTTCCGGGCGCACGGGCCGATCGGTCCGTTACCGCCCACCCGCATCCTGCGGGTGAATTGATCCGGATCAAGCGGGCCGCCGTTTGCCATTTTCCCCCAAGTGCCTAGATTGGGTTTTGCATTGCGTTTTGGCGCCGGATACGCCAAGCGACGCCGAGAGTCCGCATCCCATGAGGCCGAGCTGATGAGCACGCTTCTCCTGTCCCACAAGGCCTGCCTCGACCATGTGACGCCGCCGGGACATCCCGAAAGGCCGGACCGGCTGCGTGCCGTGGAGGAAGCGCTGTCGCATGAGCGCTTCCAGTTCCTGGTGCGCGACCAGGCGCCGGAGGGCGACCTCGATCTCGTCACGCTCTGCCACAACGAGCATTACGTCACCGAGCTGCGCCACATCGCGCCGACCAGCGGCCAGGTCTATATCGACGGCGACACCTCGATGTCCCCCGGCACCTGGGAAGCTGTGATGCGCGGCGTCGGCGGCGCGGTCGCGGCGACCGAAGCGGTGATGGCGGGCGAGCATCGCAACGCCTTCGTCGCGGTGCGCCCGCCCGGACATCACGCCGAGATCGGCAAGCCGATGGGCTTCTGCTTCTTCGACAACGTCGCGATCGCCGCGCGGCACGCGCAACGCAAATTCGGCATCAAGCGCGCGGCCATCGTCGATTTCGACGTGCATCACGGCAACGGCACGCAGGACATCTTCTGGTCCGATCCCACCGTGATGTACTGCTCGACGCATCAGATGCCGCTGTTTCCGGGCACCGGCGCCAAGAGCGAGCGCGGCGATCACGACACCATCGTCAACGCGCCGCTCGCATCCGAGGACGGCGGGCCGGAATTCCGCTCTGCGTTCGAGAATTTGATCCTGCCGCAGCTCGAAAAATTCAGCCCCGAGCTTGTGGTCATCTCCGCCGGCTTCGACGCGCATTACCGCGATCCGCTGGCCTCGCTGAATCTGCGCGCCGAGGACTATGCCTGGGTCACGCGCAAGCTGATGGACCTCGCCGACAAGACCGCGGGAGGACGCGTTGTGTCGGTGCTCGAGGGCGGCTATGACCTGCAAGGACTGAAAGAATCTGTTACGGCGCATGTCGGCGCCCTGATGGGCGCTTGACGCACCCGCCACATTAAGCCCGCAAAACCCGCCTTCACTGTGGGCTGAGCGAATCGGGCAATCGGAAACGGATATGGCCGAAAACACCCAAGTCGACGTCTCCCGCCTCACCTTCGAGCGCGCGATCGAGGAACTCGAGACGATCGTGAAGCGGCTCGAGGATGGCAAGGTGCCGCTCGAGGAATCCGTGTCGATCTATGAGCGCGGCGAGGCGCTGAAGCGCCGCTGTGAGGAATTGCTGCGCCAGGCCGAGGCGCGCGTCGACAAGATCACCACCGATGCCAGCGGCCAGGCCGCCGGCACGGCACCGCTCGACGTCCAGTAGGCCGGGCCCTTGCGTCTCCCCTGAGAGAGTTGGTTTGAAATTTCCTCGCGCAGGGGCGCGGCCGGTCGTATCCTTTCGTGATCGCACGCTGGCTGGGGGTGCGGTTCCATCCGGGCGGGCCCGACATTGTCCGTGCCGAATCCGCGCTCAGCGGGTGAAAAGCCACCTCATTCGGGGTAAAAAGCCTGCCGAAGGACCGGGAGACCAGGAACCCTCGGTCCCGGACCGCAGTTAACCACTCTGGCCCGGCGGTTGCATCTGCATACCCCTAATCGGTCCGGCGGGTTGGCTTTGGCCCAAGCTTTGGTGTAAAGCTGCGCGGAGTGTGGCTTTTTGCAAGCCTTGCGTGGGCAGAGAATTCCGACGACAAGCGCTTCAAACTGCTAATGAAATTGGCTGGGACGGACGAAGCCGATCTAAGTGACAGGGATCACAGAGACTGAACCGGAGCGCACTTAAGCTTACCTAAGCTTGAAGACGGGGTTGTCAGCTTGAAGAAGAGGCTTGGCCCCATGCAGGTGGCTCCGACGGTTTGAGGACTCGCGCTGCGCCGATATTGTGCAAACCCATCGCGCACCGGAATGACCTTCCGGCGCTGACAAATTGGAAATCGCCGTGAACGCATATAGTAAAACGCCGCTTCTCGACACCATCCGGACGCCGGAAGACCTGCGCAAGCTCAAGGTCGAGCAGGTTCGCCAGGTCGCCGACGAGCTGCGGCAGGAGACCATCGATGCCGTCTCGGTGACCGGCGGTCACTTCGGCGCGGGCCTCGGCGTGGTCGAGCTCACCACCGCGATCCACTACGTCTTCGACACGCCGCGCGACCGGCTGATCTGGGACGTCGGCCATCAGGCCTATCCGCACAAGATCCTCACCGGTCGCCGCGACCGCATCCGCACGCTGCGCACCGGCGGCGGCCTGTCCGGCTTCACCAAGCGCAGCGAGAGCGATTACGATCCGTTCGGCGCGGCGCATTCCTCGACCTCGATCTCTGCCGGCCTCGGCATGGCGGTCGCGCGCGACCTCGCCGGCGGCAACAACAACGTCATCGCCGTGATCGGTGACGGCGCGATGTCGGCCGGCATGGCCTATGAAGCCATGAACAACGCGGGAGCGATGAACTCGCGCCTGATCGTCATCCTCAACGACAACGACATGTCGATCGCGCCGCCGGTCGGCGCCATGAGCGCCTATCTGTCGCGCCTCTACTCCGGCAAGACCTATCGTACGCTGCGTGAGGCCGCCAAGCAGATCAACCAGCGTCTGCCCAAGGTCATCGCCAACCGCGCCAACCGCGTCGAGGAATATTCGCGCGGCTTCATGATGGACGGCGGCACGCTGTTCGAGGAGCTCGGCTTCTACTATGTCGGCCCGATCGACGGCCACAATCTCGACCATCTGCTGCCCGTGCTGAAGAACGTCCGCGACATGGAGACCGGCCCGATCCTGGTCCACGTCGTGACGCAGAAGGGCAAGGGTTACGGTCCGGCGGAAGCGTCCGCCGACAAATACCACGCCGTCGTCAAGTTCGACGTCGCGACGGGCACGCAAGCCAAGTCCAAGCCGAACGCGCCGGCCTATCAGAACGTGTTCGGCCAGAGCCTCGTCAAGGAAGCGCAGAAAGACGACAAGATCGTCGCCATCACCGCGGCGATGCCGTCCGGCACCGGTGTCGACATCTTCAACAAGGCTTTCCCCGACCGCACCTTCGACGTCGGCATCGCCGAGCAGCACGCGGTGACCTTCGCCGCGGGTCTTGCGACCGAAGGCTACAAGCCGTTCTGCGCGATCTACTCGACGTTCCTGCAGCGCGGCTATGACCAGATCGTGCATGACGTCGCGATCCAGAGCCTGCCCGTCCGCTTCGCCATCGACCGCGCCGGCCTCGTCGGCGCCGACGGCGCGACCCATGCCGGCTCGTTCGACAACGCCTATCTCGGCTGCCTGCCCAACATGGTGATCATGGCGGCGGCGGACGAAGCCGAGCTGGTGCACATGGTGGCGACCCAGGTCGCGATCAACGATCGTCCGAGCTCGCTGCGCTATCCGCGCGGCGAAGGCCGCGGCATCGAGATGCCCGAGGTCGGTATTCCGCTCGAGATCGGCAAGGGCCGCATGATCCGTCAGGGCAGCAAGATCGCCCTGCTCTCCTTCGGCACACGCCTCGCCGAATGCGAGAAGGCGGCCGACGAGCTCGCCGCCCATGGCCTCTCGACCTCGATTGCCGACGCACGCTTCATGAAGCCGCTCGACACCGAGCTGGTGCTCAAGCTCGCCCGTGACCACGACGTGCTGATCACTGTCGAGGAAGGCTCGATCGGCGGCTTCGGCTCGCATGTCGCGCAGTTCCTGACCGATCAGGGCGTGCTCGACACCGGCATGGTCAAGTTCCGCTCGATGGTCCTGCCCGACGTGTTCCAGGACCACGACACGCCGGCGGCGATGTACGCCCGCGCCGGTCTCGACGCCAAGGGCATCGTCGCCAAGGTGTTCGAGGCGCTCGGCAAGGACGTCAAGGCCGAGACGGTCAAGCTGGCCTGAGGGCGAGCTTCGACCTTCGGCGAAGCAAGCGCGACTTTCATGAAGATCTATCTGGCAGGGCCTGACGTGTTCCTGCCGGATGCCATCGAGATCGGCCGGCGCAAGGTCGATATCTGCGGTCGCTACGGCCTCACCGGCCTCTATCCCCTCGACAACGCCATCGATCTCGCCGCGCCCGATGCCGCGCGGAAGATTTTCTGCGGCAACGAAGCGATGATGGACGAGGCTGACGCCATCATCGCCAATCTGACGCCGTTCCGCGGCGCCGGTGCCGACCCCGGCACCGTCTACGAGCTCGGCTACATGGCCGGCCGCCGCAAGTTCTGCCTGGCTTATTCCAACGATGGCGCCACCTACGCCGACCGCCTCGGTCGCTTCATGGACGTCACCTCCGAGCACGGGCGGCTGATCGACGCGCAGGGACTGACGGTCGAGGATTTCGGCCTCGTCGACAACCTCATGATGATCCATGCGCTGGAGCTGCACGGTTGCCCGCTGGTGACGCCGGCCACGATGCCGATCGACGTCTGGCGCGATCTCGCCGCGTTCGAGGCTTGCGTCCGGATGGCGGCCGCGCGATTGATGGCTAAGTGAGCGCCAGCCCTGTTCTGGAGAGTCGGTTGTCCCCTGCCCGCAAGCGCGCGGATGTTCTTTTGGTCGAACGCGGCCTGTTCGAGAGCCGGGCGCGGGCGCGGGCGGCGATCGAGGCCGGCCTCGTCACGGCTGACGACAAGCCGGTGGCGAAACCGTCGGAGACGATCGCCGAGGACGCCGTGATCCAGGCCGAGCCAGCACACCCCTATGTCTCGCGCGGCGGCGTCAAGCTTGCCGGCGCGCTGGAGCGCTACAGAATCGAGATCGAGGATCATGTCTGCCTCGACGTCGGCGCCTCCACCGGCGGCTTCACCGAGGTTCTGCTGGCGAACGGTGCGAGCCTGGTGTTCGCCATCGACGTCGGCACCAGCCAGCTGCATCCCTCGCTGCGCGGTCATCCCAAGATCGTGTCGATGGAGGAGACCGACATCCGCGCCTATGACGGCAAACGGCTGCCGGCGCGGCCCGATGTCGTCGTCATCGACGTCAGCTTCATCTCGCTCAAGACGGTGCTGCCGGTGGCGCTCTCCCTCGCCGCTGCGCCGATGAGCCTGCTCGCACTGATCAAGCCGCAGTTCGAGGCGGACAGGAAGCACAACAAGAAGGGAATCGTCCGCGACGCCGCCGTGCACCGGGAGATCTGCGACGACATCGCCGCCTTCGCGGCCTCGCTCGGCTGCACCGACATCGAGGTGTTCCCCTCCTCGATCGCGGGCGGCGACGGCAATATCGAATTCTTCCTGGGCGCGCGCCGTGGTTGAACGTCTCACCATCGACCATGTCGGCCATCGCGGCGACGGTGTCTCGCTCACCACGGGCGATGCGGTCTATGTGCCCTACACGCTCGGCGGCGAGACCGTCGAGGTGGACCACGTCGTGGGTCATCATCCCGATCGACGCAAGCTGCTCGCCGTGGAGATCGCAAGCCCGGAACGCATCGCACCGTTCTGTCCGCATTTCGGCGTCTGCGGCGGCTGCGCCATCCAGCACTGGGCGGCCGAGCCGTACCGCGCCTGGAAGCGCGGCATCGTCGTGGAGACACTGGCGCAGGCCGGCGTCGATTGCGAGGTGGCGTCGCTGGTCGATGCCCATGGCGCCGGCCGCCGGCGCATCACGCTGCACGGCCGCTGCGGCACGCATGACGTCCTCAAGGTGGGCTTCTCCGCGACGAGCTCGCACGACGTCATCCCGATCGATCGCTGCCCGATCCTCGATCCCGCGCTCGATGGCGCGCTCGAGGCCGCCTGGGCGATCGCCGAGCCGTTGACGTCGAAGATGCCGGTGACCAAGCCACTCGACATCCAGGTCACCGCGACCGCCAACGGCCTCGATGTCGACGTGCGCGGCTCCGGCCCGCTGCCGACGCCACTGGTCACGGCGCTGTCCCGCGTCGCCGAGCAGCACCGCCTGGCGCGGCTGACGCGGCACGGCGAATTGGTGCTGCAACGCCTGCCGCCGACGGTGAAGATGGGCCGCGCCGAAGTCACGCTGCCGCCGGGCTCGTTCCTGCAGGCGACCGTAGCGGGCGAGGAAACGCTGGCCGCACTCGTCACCGAGCGCGTCGGCAAGGCCAAGGAGGTTCTCGACCTCTTCTGCGGCGTGGGCCCGTTCGCATTGCGGCTTGCCGAGAAGGCCCGTGTCACCGCCTACGACAACGATGCCGGAGCCGTCGCAGCGCTGGCGAAAGCCGCGCGCACGCCGGGCCTGAAGCCGATCAAAGCCGAGCCGCGCGACCTGTTCCGGCGCCCGCTGGTGCCGCCGGAGCTGCGCGACTTCGATGCCGTCGTGTTCGATCCCCCGCGCCAGGGCGCGCAGGCGCAGGCGCTGAAGCTTGCCGCCAGCAAGGTACCTGTCATCGTGGCGGTGTCCTGCAACGTCGCGACCTTCGCCCGCGACGCGCGGCTCCTGATCGACGGCGGCTATCGGCTGGAAACGGTGATGCCTGTCGACCAGTTCCGCCACACGCCGCATGTGGAGCTGGTGGCGCGGTTCACGCGGCAGACCGCGAGCTCATAATCGAGCGAACGTCCTCCAGGCTTGATGCCAGTCAATCGCGCCGCCGTTCGCTGACGTTAAAGGCGTCCTGCGCAATTCAACGTGGAGCGGACGTTCGTGGTTGACCGACGCCAATTCATCGCGGCCGCGCTCGGACTTTCCGGGGCAGCGATCGACCCTGCTGCAGCTGCGGCCATGACCTACGACGAAGCCGTGAAGACGTCACGGGCTCCGCTGCAGGCCGCGCCGCGGGATCGCGAGCTCGTGCGCTTTGCCACGCTCGCCGCCAACAGCCACAACACCCAGCCGTGGATCTTCTCGGCACGCGGCAACGAGATCACGATTGCACCGGATTTCACGCGCCGCTGTCCGGCCGTCGATCCGGACGATCATCATTTATTCGTCAGCCTCGGCTGCGCCGCCGAGAACCTCATCCTCGCGGCGTCCACGCTGGGCTGGCGCGCCGCCCCGGTCATCGACGGCAACCGGATCGTGATCGCGCTCGAGGAAGCGCCGCCTGCCGCATCGCCTTTGGCGGCCGCGATACCGGTCCGGCAATGCACCCGCGCCGTCTTCGACGGCAGGTCGGCCACGCCCGAGATTTTGCGCCGGCTCGAGGACGCCTGCCGCGAACCTGATGTCACGGCTCTCCTGCTGACCGATCGCGCCGCGATCGCCGGGGTTACCGATTACGTGCTCGAAGGCAATTCGGCGCAAATGCGCGACAAGGCCTTCATGCGCGAGCTCATGAGCTGGATCCGCTTCAACGAGGCGGAGGCGCTCGCAACCATGGACGGGCTGTTCGCGCCCGCCTCGGGAAATCCGTCCCTGCCGTCATGGCTGGCACGGCCGCTGCTGAAATTCTTCTTCACCGAGAGCGGAGAAAACAAGAAGTACCGCGAGCAGCTCGCCAGCTCTTCTGGCGTCGTCGTGCTCGCTGCCGATCGCAGCGACAAGGCGCACTGGATCGCGGTCGGCCGCGCCTGCCAGCGCTTCGGTTTGCAGGCAACCGCGCTCGGACTCAAATATTCCTTCGTCAACCAGCCGGTCGAGGTGGCAGCGTTGAGGCCGCAATTTGCGGCCTCACTTGGTCTTGGCGAACGCCGTCCGGATATCGTGATGCGTTTCGGAACCGGTCCGGACCTGCCGAAATCGCCGCGGCGTCCGCCGGAGCTGGTGATGCGATCCTAACGCCGCAACCCGCTCAATGCCGGCGACTCGCCGGGCAACATGTTCGACCTGATATCGCTGTCCATGCGGCCGGAGTCCTGCTGGATCACGCCGGCCCCGAACGACAGGCTGAGATTGGAGGTCGGCTTGAACTCGATGCCTGCAAATGCGCTGGTGCCGGGCGCTGTGCCGGACGTCAGCGGCGCAACCGAGCTGCCGATACCGCCATTGTATTTCAGCGTGTCGAAGCCGGCGAAGAATGTGACGGGCATGCCGCCCAAGCTCTTGGTGGTGTAGCCGAACTGCGTGCTGTCGTAGGAGAGCGCGCTGAAATTACTGGCAAGCCCGTTCTGATTGAAGCCGGTCTGAGCAAGACCGCTCCAATTGAGGTTGCCGCGCTGGCTGCCGACGAAGAAGCCGTTCGCGAAATTGGTCCGCCCGCTTGCGTCGCCCGCATTGAAGCTGGTGAAGTTGCCGTACGTGTCGGAACTCTGGCCGGCGCCGCCGCTGAGGCCGAAGGGCCCGCCCGGAATCCAATATCTCAGCGGCGCGACCTGCGCATGGACCGGTGCTGCGGCCAGGCAAAGCACCGCGAGCGGAGTTGCCAGACGACGTGACGAGGCGAGGCTGAACATTAAAATCTACCGTCAGAATTTGTAGATTATACCCCTTGAACATCACCAATGCCAGCGGAGCGGCCGTACCAATGTCGCAGCCGCAGGTCTGGCGATTGATCGGTGTGGCGGCTTCGCACAGGGCTGCACGATCTTGCGACAGGGCGACCGACGGGTGAAGGGACCGGCGCAATCCGGCGGCCCGCGGCCGTGAAAGCTATGCCGTCCTGTCCACGGAGGACGATGAATCCGCCGGCGGATATTTCGTCACCGGCACCATGAAGGACTTGGTTCCGACCTGGTAGATGATCTTGCCGTTCTGCCCGTCGTCGGTTGCGATCTGGGCCTGCCCGAACATGATGACGTTCTTGTAGACGTAGCCGGTGCCCTGGCGGGTGACGCCGTCGGTGGTGACGCTGACCTGCGCTTCCTTGCCATTGACGGCCAGGACCTTGAAGCTCGCGCTCTTGCCGTTGTCGGGAGAATAGCCGCCCCAGCTTCCCATGAGGCGACTGTCGGAAGCCGGCGGGGCCTGCTTCTCCAGGTTCGCGGTCTGCTTGCCCGCGCCCCCGAAGGAGAACAGCATCACCATGTTCTTGCCGTCCTTGGTGCCGACCGTGACCCCGCCAAAGGTGATGAGCGTGCCCTGGACCTCGGCAAAGCCACGCTCGGTGTGCCCGTTATGGGTGTATTCGACCTGCGCCCGGGCACCGCGGATGTTCACGACCTTGAAGCCGACGGGCTGATTTCCGTTGCCCACCCAATTGCCCTTCCAGTCGCCGATCAGAGCGCTCTGGTGATACAGGCGCTCGTTGGCTGGCGAAATCTGACTGGTGCTCGATGAGACGATGGCCATTGGATTGCTCGGGGACGGGCCTGACAAACCCGCTTTCGTCCGCCTCGGCAATGTCGGGATGCCGACCGGAAACGAACAGAAACCATGCGATTAGGGACCCGCGCCGGTTAACGAGCCGTTAAACTCAACTGCCGGCTGGATGGGCAAAAGGTCTCAGCCGTGGCCTTCAGCGCCCCCAGCGGTCCGACCAGATCTTCTCGCCGATCAGGCAATTGACTCGCGGCTCCTTGTCCGCAACCCGCATCACCGGACGCTCGGGCGTACGGCCGGCCACCTCCATCAGCAGCTTGGTGCGGATCGCCTCCTTGAACTTGTCGCGATCCTTGATCGTGATGACGAAGGAGCCGGGACCGCCGACGACGCAGTCCTCGTAGTAGAGATCGAGATTGTCGATATCCATGGTCGAATAGGACGGCTCCTTGACCATGATCGGCAGCCCGTTGATGACGATACCCTTCTCCAGCGCGGCATCGCGCGCCACCGTGACCGGGCCGCCATTGTTGTTGGGGCCGTCGCCGGAAATGTCGATGACGCGGCGCAAGCCCCGATAGGGATCCTCGTCGAACAGCGGCATCGCGAACATGATCGCGCCCGAGATCGAGGTGCGCGAGGCGCGCCGGATCGGCGTCTTCATGATCTCGGCGGCGACCGCATCGGCCGTCTCCGGGCCGTCGACCAGCCGCCAGGGAATGATGATCTTCTGGTCGCTCGAGGCGGCCCACTCGAAATAGGTCACCGCGATCCGGCCGTTCGGGCCGAGCTTCAGCGCCTGGAGAAACTCCTTCGACTGGATCGCCTGCGCATAGCCTTCGCGCTGGATCGCGAGCTCGTCCATGTCCATGGAATAGGACACGTCGACCGCGAGGATCAGCTCGACGTCGACCGTCTGCGCGTCTCTGTCGGCCGCAAGCCGCTGCGGTTGCGTTTTGGGCGGCTCGAATTTCGGCCCTGGTGCCGCGATGCCCGCGACGTCCCCTCCGGCAAACATGCCGGCAACCAGTACAGCCCCGATCGAGAACAGCAAGCGCATCGCAGCCTCCCGTCGTATGACGTGATGGTGACATGCAATCGCCTTGCCGCAAAGCGCGAAGATCGTCTGCGCTTCACATTCGAGTTAGGAATTCGCGCATTGCGCAAAGCTGCCACCCCGCTGCCATGCTTGCGCCGTCGAAACACGTGCGATGTGGAGACGCTGTCACGCCCACTTGTCCGACGCGATTTCCGTGCTAGGTTGGCCGCACAGATGGGGATGGAGTCCCCCGACAACCGCCCGGCGGCCTTGAACCCGAATCTTGGACCGTAGTGGGCTGATGACTCCTGCTTGAGGAGGGGCAATCTTTGAGCCTCTGCCTTCGGCGGGAGCATGGACAAACCCGCCGCTGGCGGGTTTTTTGTTGTCTGGGGACAAAGGCGAAGACG
>NZ_LFJB01000064.1:0-40452 GCF_006658625.1 Bradyrhizobium sp. UNPF46 | reverse complement strand
CGTCTGCGGCTCGACCGTGGCTTGCTGCGGCGGCTGCTGGCCCGGCGCCGTCTCGTTCTTCTTGGCCTTCTTGGCCTTGGGCTGGCCGGTGTTGTCGTAGACGCCGGGAATCTGCACCGTGCCGCGGTCCGGATCGATGCGGATGGTGCGCCCGTTATACTCGAAGGTGTACTGCGCCTGGGCAGCTGTGCTCGCCAGCAAAAGGAATGTGGCCGCAGCCAACAGCTTCCTCATTTCGGATCTCCTCAACAGATGGTCCCCGCACCGACGCTTAGGCGACGGTCCGATCGCAAAAAGTGATCTAGATCACTGTCTCGGTATGAGTCGTCGTCCCGCTGTCCCGGGTTCAATAGCTCAGGGGCCGGTCCAAAGTGAGGCCGCGGCAAGCGACAGGAGGACGCGGCCTGAAGCGCCGTTCCGGTGCAATTGGAACGAATTCCAGCCTCCGACGTCACCGAACTTTCCAGACGCGACCGGTCCTTCGCGTCGCCTTGAGAACGTTCTAATCGAACCAGGCGGCGTAGATCTTCCTGTAGCTGCCGTCTTCCATGGAAATGTGCAGCCATTGGTCGACGAAGGCCTTCAGGGCCACGTCGCGCTGGAGCCAATAGGCCTTCTCGGAGAAGTCGAACGGTTTGTCCGGATGCACCGCGCAGAGCACGCCCTGATGCTGCTTCTGCTGGTAGCGTGTCTCGGAGGCGTCCGTCATCATCAGATCGGCATTGCCCTTGGCGATCTCGTCGAAGATCACGGTGTTGTCGGGGAAGACGGTGATGTCGGCGTCCTTGATGTTGGCGCGCGCGAAGCGCTCGTTGGTGCCGCCGGGATTGACGATGACGCGGGTGCCCTTCTTGTCGATGTCGGCGATGCTCTGGTACTTGCCGACGTCGGCGCAGCGCGTGATCGGCGTCTTGCCCTCGCGCATGATGGGCGTCGAGAACAAGCCCTTCTTCTGCCGGTCGAGCGTGACCGAGACGCCCCCCATGGCGATGTCGAACTGGTCGGCCTCGAAATCCTTCATCAGCTTCGGCCAGGCCGTGGCTACGAACTCGACCTTGACCCCGAGCGCCTTGCCGAGTGCTTCCGCCATGTCGACGTCGAAGCCGCTGAATTTCTGCGTCGCCTTGTCCAGATAGGTGAAGGGCTTGTAGTCGCCGGTCATGCCGACGCGCAGGGTGCCGCGCTTGACGATCTCGTCGAGGCGCGAGGGTGATGCCTGCTGCGCGTAGGCCGAAAGGTTTGCCAGCAACGCTACGGCTACAGCTGCCACGATTCGAACGATCATCTCTTCTCCGCCCCTGCGCGAGCTGTCATTGTGCAGCTCTCCAAAGCTGGATTTAGACCAGATGCCAGTCGCTGGCGAGACGGAATTGAAAGGAATCTCGACGTGACGATCTCGATGTACGAGGCCTCGGTCGGCCTGTTCGTGCCTTACCTGCGCAACCTGTCTGCGCTGCTTGACAAGGGCGTCGCCTATGCCGAGGCGCGCAAGTTCAACCCGACGGTCCTGCTCGGCATGCGCCTTGCGCCGAACATGTACGACCTCGCGCAGCAGGTCGGCGAGGCCTGCCGCCATGCCGTGGTCGCGCCGGCCTTGCTGGCAGAGTGCGAGCCGGTGGCGCTGCCCCCGCTCGAGCACGACATGGCCGGGCTGCAGGCGCGCATCGCGACGTCGATCGAGTTCATTGAAAGCCTGCCGCGCGCGGAGATCGACGCGGCGGCCGAGCGGAATGTCTTCTTCAAGCTGAAGAACGGGACCGAGCTGCCCTTCACCGGGCGGACGCTGCTGCTGACGTTCAGCGTCCCGCAATTCTTCTTTCACGTCACGACCGCCTACGACCTGTTGCGGCACGCAGGCGTCGAGCTGGTGAAGCGGGACTTCCTCGGCCCGCGCGAGCGCTAACTCGCGCTCTAGAGCATTTTCGGTTCTGATTGAATCAGAACCGAAGCTCTAGATTCTTGTTTTGACGCGTTTTCTCCACGCGAACCGGTGTCCACTTCGCTCGAAAACGCTCTAGGCTTCGCCCTTGCGCTCGTAGTCGGCGAGCGAGCTGCGGCCGGCGATCTCGCTGCGCAGCAGCTCGAAGCGCCTCTGCGCCTCGTCCTCCTGGACGTCGACGAAATGCACCGCGGCCTCGCTCGTCATGGGGCCGCTGACCACGGGCGCGGATTGCTCGCCGATGGTCTCGTGCACGTAGTACTGGCCGTCATCGCCGCGATGGACCGTCCATTTGAGCCGGATCGCCACCATGGGGCCGGGCCCGACCTTGCTATAACCATCGGCGTCGGTGTGCTCCGGCACCAGCGGCTGCTCCTCGACGACGGGATGGTCGTCGAGAGCCCGCGGCTCGTCGATGTCTGCCTGCTCGTCGGAAGCCAGGTGCTCACGCTCTCCGGCGACCACGATTTCGGTCTCGGTCTGGCGAACGACGAGAACGGGCTCGGGCTCCAGGATGCTGGCGATGGTCGCCAGCGCGTGGTCGGTCGGGTCGATCTCTGACAAGGGTCCATCCTCCAGCTCGACGCGGCCGGCCAGTCTGTCCCACTGCCGCCGCGGCTCAGCTTATTACGCGCGTTTGATTAAGGCTGAGTTGGGGCTCGATCTGCACCAAAATGGGACGCATTCTGGCCTTCCGAAGGCGGATGGGTTGACCATCCGCCTTGGGTCGCGTTCAGCCCAGCACGTCCTGATTGATGACGTTCTGCGTGATGGGATCCCCGTCCAGCACACTCAGGATGTTGCGCGCGGTCTGCTCGCTCATGCGCTGGACCGCCTCGACCGTGACGCCGGCGACGTGCGGGGCGATGATGACGTTGGGCAGGGCGAACAGCGCGTTGCTGACCGGCGGCGGCTCCACCTCGAACACGTCGATGCCGGCACCGGCGAGCTTACCGGAGACCAGGGCGTCGTAGAGCGCTGCTTCCTTCACGATGCCGCCGCGTGCAGTGTTGATGAGATAGGATCTCGGCTTCATGCGGCCGATCCTGTCAGCATCGAACAGGCCGACCGTCTCCGGCGTCTTCGGGCAGTGGATGGTGACGAAATCGGCGTGAGGCAGCGCTGCGTCGAGGTCCGCGACCGGCTCGCAGCCGGCGGCCTTGATCTCGGCGGCGGGCTTGTAGGGATCGTAGACCTGCACTTTCATTTCCATGGCGAGGCACCGCTTGGCGGTACGGGTGCCGATGCGACCGAAGCCGATGATGAGCACGGTCTTGCCGTAGAGATCGAACGGCAGCATGCCGAGCCGGTCGGCCCATTTGCCGTCCTTGACGCAGGCATGCAGCTCCTGCGCGCGCTTGGCCAGCGTCAGCATCATGAACAGCGCCTGCTCGGCAACCGAGGGCGAGTTGGCGCTGCCTGCCACCATCAGCGGCACCTTGCGGCGGGAGAGGGCGGGCACGTCGACGGCGTCGTAGCCGACGCCGATGCGGGTCACCACCTTCATGTCCCCGGCGGCTTCGAGCTCGGTCTCGCCGAAGGCGGTCGCGCCGAGCGCGACGCCGTGGACCGGCGCATGACTCTTCAGCAAGGCCTCGAAATCCCGGGCCGAGATCAGGTTCGCGAACTCGACGAGCTCGATATCGTCGCGCTGGGTGAGGAGGGCGCGTGCCCCTTGCGACAAAGTTTGTGTAACGAAAATCTTCTTCTTGTTGGTCGCCATCGTCCCCTGCCTGCACGAGTTTCTTGAACCGGCGTCATAACACGGCGCCGGTCGCCTCGTTTAGCAGGTGCATGTTATTGAGGTCCATCGCCAAACGCATGGGAGCCCCGTCCTTGGCGCCGGCATTGGGATCGACGCGGCCGCAGACCGGCGTGCCGTCGAGCCCGAAATAGACCAGGGTCTCCATGCCCATCGGCTCGGTGACGTCGAGCACGGTGTCGAAGGACTCGACGCCCGGTCCGAGATGCGCGTGCGACTCGGTGAGATGCTCGGGGCGGATGCCGAGGAGCAGCTTCTCCGTGCGCGGCAGCGTGTTGTAGCGCGCGGCGCGTGCCGGCGGTAGCGCGAAGGCGATGCGGTCGGTCAGACGGATCTGCAGCGTGCCGCCGACATCCTCGAGCCGGCACGGCAGGAAGTTCATCGCGGGCGAGCCGATGAAGCCGGCGACGAAGCGCGTTGCCGGCTTGTGGTAGAGTTCGTTCGGCGTGCCGATCTGCTCGATCCGTCCCTTGTTCATGACCACGACGCGATCGGCCAGGGTCATCGCCTCGACCTGGTCGTGGGTGACGTAGACCGTGGTGGTGCGTACCTTCTGGTGCACCTTCTTGATCTCGATCCGCATCTGCACGCGCAGCTTGGCGTCGAGATTGGACAGCGGCTCGTCGAACAGGAAGACCTTCGGGTTGCGGACGATGGCGCGGCCCATCGCGACGCGCTGGCGCTGGCCGCCCGAGAGCTGCTTCGGCTTGCGGTCGATCAGGTCGGTGATGTCGAGCAGGCGGGCGGCCTCCGTCACCCGCGCCTTGATCTCGGCCTTGGGATAATGCTTCAGGCGCAGCCCGAACGACATGTTCTCCGCGACCGTCATGTGCGGATAGAGCGCGTAGTTCTGGAACACCATCGCGATGTCGCGGTCCTTCGGCGGCACGTCGTTGACGACATCGCCGCCGATCATGATGTCGCCGTCGCTGATGTCCTCGAGGCCTGCAATCATCCGCAGCGTCGTCGACTTGCCGCAGCCGGACGGGCCGACCAGCACGATGAACTCGTGGTCGGCGATGTCGAGGTCGATGCCGCGCACGGCCTCGACGTCGTCGTAACGCTTGACTACCTTCCGCAGAGCAACGTCAGCCATCGAACTTCAGCTCCTCACCATCAACCCTTTGTCGCACCGGCGGTCAGGCCGGCAATGTAGTAGTCCATCAGGAACGCATAGATGATCAGCGGCGGCGCCGCGCCGAGCAGCGCGCCGGTCATGATCTGTCCCCAGTTGAAGACGTCGCCCTTGATCAGCGTGGTAATGATGCCGACGGGCAGCACGAGCTGGTCCGTGGAGGTCGTGAACACGAGCGGATAGAGGAACTGCGCCCAGGACACGGTGAAGGCGAAGATGGTCGCGGCGATCAGCCCCGGCAGCGCCACCGGAATGAAGATCCGGGTCAGCGTCTGGAACCAGGACGCGCCATCGATGATGGCGGCCTCGTCAAGCTCCTTGGGGATCGATGCGAAGTAGCCGATCATGATCCAGGTGCAGAACGGGACCGTCAGCGTCGGATAGATGAAGAGCAGGACGTACCACCGGTTGATGAGCTGGATGCCAGTCCAGTCGCCGAACAGCGCGAACACCTTGAACAGCGGAATGAAAAGCAGGCTGTCTGGGATGAGGTAGGTCAGGAACACGCCGGTCGCCAGCGTGGCCGACCCCCAGAACCGCATCCGCGCCAGGGCAAATGCCGCGGGCACGCTGATCAGCATCGTGATGGTGACCACGAATATCGAAACCAGCGCGGAATTCCAGAAGAACCTCAGGAACTGGTTCGATGTCAGCAGGCCGACATAGTTCTCGAGCGTCGGGTGGAACACCCACCAAGGATTGGTCGCCGCCGAGATTTCGGCGCTGCTCTTGAGCGAGGTGATCAGCATGTAGATGGGCGGCAGCAGCGAGAAGATCGCAAACAGCGTCAGAAAGAAGTACGACCATCGCAGCGCCCATTTGCGGTCGCGGCTCATGCTTCCATACTTGACGGTGCGCGTCGGTGCGGCCTTGTCGATCGTGACTGAGCTCATCAGGCTTCATTCCCGCGCTTGTTGACGTCCCGCAGGATGAATATCGCTGCGACCGCCAGGATCGGCACCATGAACAGGGAGACGCTGGCACCGAGCGGAATGTCGCTCCCTTCGATGCCGATCCTGAAGGCCCAGGTGGCGAAGATGTGGGTGTGGTCGAGAGGGCCGCCGGCGGTCAGGATTCGTACGATGTCGAAATTGGCAAAAGTGACGATCAGCGAAAACAGCGTCGTGATCGCGATGATGTTGCGCATCATCGGCAACGTTACGTACCAGATGCGCTGCCACCAATTGGCGCCGTCGATCGCCGCCGCCTCATAGAGCTGTTCGGGCACCGACTTCAGCGAGGCCAGATACATGATCATGAAGAACGGCGCGCCGTACCAGACGTTGACCAGAATGACGGAAAAGCGCGCCCAGGCCGCATCGCCGGTCCACGGGATCGGGCCGATTCCGAAAAACGACAGCGTATAGTTGAACGCGCTGTAGGAGGGATCGAACAGCCACAGCCATGCGAGCGTACTCATCGCGGGTGGGATCACCCAGGGCACCAGCAGCATGCCGCGCCATTTGCGCTGACCCTTGGCCGGAATGTTATGGACGAAGTGCGCGACGATGAAGCCGATCAGCGCCTTGAAGAACACGGCCGTGATCGCGAAGATGCAGGATTGCTTGACGACCAGCCAGAACGTGTCGCGCTTGAACAGGAATTCGAAATTGCCGAGACCGACGAATCTCTGCATCGACTTGTTGAGGGTCGCCAGATGCAGCGAATAGAACGCAGGATAAAGCACCAGAAGCGCGATGAGGATGATCAGCGGCAGCGTCATCAGGAACGCCGCGGTGGATTTGCGTTTGAGCGCCTTCTGCAGACTGGAACGTTTTCGCGCCGGTTGCGCTGTGCCAACCCTGTCCGGCTGCAATGCGACGTCCGCCATGATGCATTTTCCTCGCGCGGTCTGGTTCAAAGAGCTCGGTTACGGAACATTCGAGAGGAGGGTCGCCGCAAGACGACACGCGGCCGCTTGCGGCGACACCTGGCCGGCTCAGCTCCGCATGAAGCCTTCGCACTCGCCTTCGGCCCAGGCGAGCGTCTTTTCCATCGCTTCACCCTGATGATAACGCAAACACATCTTGGTCAGCGTGGCCTGCGCGTAGATCTGCTGTGCAATCTTCGGCGGCGCGGGCGAAGCTGCGATCGACAGCGTTTGATGCTTGTAGGGGTTCGGATAGTGATAGAGCGTGCCTTTCGGCGGCCCTTCCTCCTGCCAGACCTTCAGCGTCGTCAGTTTCTCATAGGCCGGTAGGTCGTAGCCGCCGCTCGCGACCACCATCTTTTCGATGGCCGCCGGCTTCGACAAATGAACCAGGAGGCTCTTCGCCGCGTCCTTGTTCTTCGAGAAATTCCAGATGCTCCAGAAGTATGGCAGGTAGGGAGCAAAACGCCCCTTGGGTCCGGCCGGGAATCCGTGCGTCCAGCATTGCTCCGCAACCTGCGGCGCGTCGCGCTTGGCGACGGCCCAGGCGCTCGGCGGGTTCATGATCATCGCGCCCCTGCCGGAGACCAGCCATTTATTGTTGGATGCGTCGTCCCAGGCCGCGACGTCGGGCGGCAGGAAGTTGATCAGCTTCTTGTAGAAGTCGAGTGCCTGACGAACTGCATCGGTCTTGACCGTGAGATTGCCCTTGGCATCGACGAGCTGAGCGCCGAACGAGAGGAAGATCGCGCCCGCCGTATCGACATTGTCGGTCGTCTCGCCGAGGCCGATCCCGAACGGGAAGCCTGCCTTGTGACAAGCTTCGGCAGCTTTCAGGAACGTTTCGAGCGTCCAGTTGTCGGCCTTTGGTTCAGAACCGGCCGGATACATCTCCTGTACGTCGATGCCCGCGTGCTTCTTCATCAAATCGATGCGGGAGCAGGGGCCCTTGATTTGACTGCCGACGCAGGCGGGAACGCCGAGCCACTTGGTCCCGGCCGTGCCGAGATACTTGGCTGTGCCGTTCACCTCTCCGTTCTCGGCGATGATCGGCTTCATGATGTCGCTGACATCCTCCAACTGCTCGGCGTTGGAGTGGGCCCACCATGTCGGCATCGCGAAAATATCATGGCCCGACTTGGCTTGCGCTTCGGCGGCAATGGTGAGCAGGTTCTTGTTGCCCTGGCTTGGGATGTAGTCGATCGTAACTTCGACCTTCTCCTTGGCGGCCCATTCGTTGACGAGGTCGGTCGAGGCCTTGTTGGCGCCGGGGACCCAATGGTCCCAGAAGCCGATCGAGAGCTTGCCGGCGGCGTAAGCGCCCCGGACGTAGGGCGCCGTGATCAGCGCCGCGGAGGACATTGCAGTGGCAGCCACAAATTGACGTCGCGTCAGTGTCTTGCGTGACATCTCGTTTCCTCGCTTGGGTGTTGTTGTTGGAGTTTCCTCTAAGACTTCTTTTTCCGAGTTTCTTGTTGTTCGATTTTCTTATTGGTGCCGTCGGCCCGATCGAAATTCACGCAGGCCGCAGCAAATTGGTAGCGCGATCAGATCATGATTGATCGCGTCTGTCGAGAAAGCCGAACGTGCCCGCGCATAGAACTAACGTTGCGTGCCGGAACGCTCACGTGTCGCGCCCGCTCGTCCGTCCCGATCGCTTGTTTGCGATGCACACTTGACGTGAACCGGCCTGGAACGATCCGTGCGCAATTACGCCGCAGTTTCGAATGAGCCTGCATAACCGCTTCGCGCGAAAGAGTTTTCGGACGTGGACAGCACTTGGCTGCGTCTGGACCGCGGCGCGGCGGAAACGATAGAGTTGCAGTTGCGGGGAGCTCCCGCTCCAACAGGCCAGTCAGATCGACGATGGAGACGAGAATGATCAACCCGGCGCCGTCAGCGCGGCTTCACATGCGGCGATGGTTTGCGCTGGGGGCCGTGCTCGCGCTGCTGCTCGGTGGAGCCGCAGTGGCCGATGCTCAAGGTTTGGTCAAAGGCGTTCAGGATGGCGCGGCCGCCGGAAACAAAGCGGCGGGTCCGGTCGGTGGCGTGCTCGGCGGCGCAATCGGCGGCGTGGTCGGCGTCTTCACCGGCGTGCTCGGTGTCGGCAACAACAATGGCAATCAGGCTCCTGCGGCGAAGGACAACACGGCCAAGGACAACACGGGCAAGGATGCCAAGCAGCAGGGTGCCGCCAAGGACAAGGATGCCAAGAGCGCCAAGGCGGGAAAGGGCGCCAAGGCGAGCAAGGAGGCGAAGAACGCACCACAGGGCAAGGACAATAAGGACGTCACGGTCCTCACACAGCCCGGCGCGCCGCAGCAGACCGCCGAACAGATCGTTGCCAACAGCGATTCCTATATCGAGCGGATCAAGACCGAGCTGAACCTGACGCCCGATCAGGAGAAGCATTGGTACGGTTTCTCGAGCGCAATGCACTACTTGGGGCATAATGGTGCAGAGCGGCTCAACTTGCGGGTTGCCCGCGCCAAGCGGGATCCGCCCGACGACATCATCGAGCAGATGCGCAACGAGGCGCAGTTCCTGATCGACCGTGCCGCCGATCAGCGCAATGTCGCAGACGCCGCCGAGCCGCTGTATTCGAGCCTCGACGACAAGCAGAAGCAGGTCTTCATCCAGGCGATGGTGCGCCTGAGCCACGAGCGGGGATTGGATTGATCAAGTTGAATCGGATCGGGCGCGTCTGAATTAACGGCGCCTGCCACGAATTCGTGAATCCTCTCCGGAATTGAGGTATGATTATCTTCGCAAGCTGACTGCGGGGTTGATATGGCGGACGGACTCTCCGTTTTCCTGGTCGAAGACGAGGCGTTGATCCGGATGATGATCGCCGACATGGTGGTGGAACTCGGCCACCACGTCGTCGCGGAAGCGGACAATGTCCGGGACGCCAGCGCGTTCGCGATGACCGCTCAATATGATCTGGCCATCCTCGACATCAATCTCATGGGCGTCTACGTCGATCCCGTCGCCGACCTGATCGAGCGTCGCGGCAAGCCGTTTCTGTTCGCCACCGGCTACGGGCCGGAACTGCTGCCGTCCTTGCTCCGGCGCAGGCCGATCCTGCGCAAGCCCATCGCGATGGATCAGCTCAAGGCGATGATTGATTCGATGTTTCCGGGTCCCGCGCCCCAACCGCCGCACTGAGCCATAAGGAAAATGGCCGCCCTCAAGGGCGGCCATTTGGCGATGGAACTTGTGGCGGTCTCACACCAGGGCGGCGCCGAGGTCGATGCCGTACGCCATCAGGCCGAACGAGGCGACCAGGCCCGTGCAGCACAGCAGCAAGATGGTCTTGAAGGACGAATCGGAAAAACGCGTTTCGGCGACGGCCGGCATCGCGGCAAGCGAAATCATGCTCATGTTCATTCCCCCCTTTGTTGATCCTGAATTGCATCAGGTGAGGGAACTTCTAGAGCAAAAAGTTTGACACGAGATTGCGAGGCGTCGTTAACGGAGTCGCAATCGAAGCTCGCGTCCTCACCGGCTGCGGCCGGATTGCAAGCCTCAGTTGCGGCCGTTCTTCAGCACCGTGGCAATGGTCTGGGCGGTCATGGCGGCCCGGTCCGAAGCGCGCTGGGCGGCCAGCCGGTCCCGCGCCTTTTCCTCGATCAGGAGGTCGATCAGTGCCAGCCGCTTGTCTTCGTCGTCCGCCTCGCTCAGCAGGCGGTGATAGCGGTGATAGTCGAAACCCACGTCCTGCTTACGCATGTCACGCCCCCGCAACTACGCCACACACACGGCGGGATTGTTTCCCATCCGAAACAGGCACGCAAGCAGGATCCCGTCCGGAGGGGCGCATGCGCAGCAATCAGCTGTGCATGACTGGACCCGCCAGCAGCTGAGACGGGCGGATCTCAACCCGCCTGGGAATCGGCAAACATCTTCAGGCCGACGAAGCTCGCATCGGGTTTGATCACGAGCCGCGTCGGGATGTTGCGCAAATAATCCTGGAAGCGTCCCTTGGCTTCGAAGCGGGCCCTGAATGCGGAAGCCATCAGGAACTCGGGAAAGCGAGGCACGATTCCGCCGGCGACATAGACGCCGCCTCGGGCGCCGAATGTCACCGCGAGATTGCCGGCGACTGAGCCCAAGATGGCGCAAAACATGTCCAGCGCTTCGCGGCTGACGGGACAGCTGCCTTCCAGCGCGGCCTTGGTGATAGCAGCAGCATCGCGGTGCGGCACCTGGGCGCCGTCAACCTCGGCCAAGGCCTCGTAGAGGTTTTGCAGTCCGGAACCCGAGAGCGCGCCGCGCTCGATGGAGACGTGGCCGAGCCGTCGGCGAAGGCACGCGATCGCACGCTCCTCGCGCTCATTCTCGGCCGGCAGGGTCGCGTGTCCGGCCTCGGTGACGACGGCCAGGCGCGCGCCATGGCGCTCGACCAGACAGGACACGCCAAAGCCGGTTCCCGGGCCGATCACCAGCATCGGCTCTCCCGGCAGGCCGTCGCCTCCGCCGAGCGGAATGAGATCGGCAGACTGCAAGGCGGGGAGGGACCAGGCGACCACCTCGAAATCGTTGAGGACATGGACGCTGTCGAAGCCGAGCGCCGGTCGCAATTCGTTGCCATCGATGACCCAGGGGCTGTTGGTCATGACGCAGCGGTTGTTGGTGACAGGACCCGCCACGGCCAGCACTGCTCTTTGCGGCTGCTGGCCGCAGGCCCGCCGCGCGAGGACGTCCGCAATGGCCTCCCGGACGGTTGGGAAGTCGGCGACCTTCACATAGTCGATGGGGCTTGCTTGATCGAATCGGCCGAGGCCCAATTCGCTCCGGCTCAGCGCGAAGCGCGCATTGGTGCCGCCGATATCGGCGAGAAGTATCTGTCCAGTGTTGCCGATATCCATGCCGGTATTCATGACCTCATGGCTGCCGCCGCCCGCTGGCCGCGGCACCCTATCCTCCACGCCTTCGACCCGATCCGCCTGTCGCCGACCGTGCGAGAATCCGCCCTGGGATGCGCCTAGTCAACACGGACGGGGCGAAACCGTTGCATGCTGGCGGTCGTCCGGTGACCAATTCGCGTTGCAAGGCGACGGCGGTTGCGAAGCAGCGCGGGAAGACCGACACTAAGGGGGGCTTGTCCGGCGCCGCCGCGCCGGGGCCATCGAAGAGGCCGGTGATGAAGATTTCCGACCGTGACGTGCTGCTGGCGATCGACGTGCAGAACGACTTCTGCAGCGGTGGGGCGCTCGCCGTTCCCGGCGGCGAGAAGGTCGTCCCTGCCATCAACCGCATCGCCCAAAGATTCGGCACTATGGTTCTGACCCAGGACTGGCATCCGCGCGACCACGTCTCGTTTGCGCCGAACCATGCGGGCAAGCAGCCGTTCCAGACCATTGAGCTCGACTACGGCACCCAGGTGCTCTGGCCGGCGCATTGCGTGCAGGGCAGCTCCGGCGCCGAATTCCATCGCGATCTCGACGTCACACGCGCGAGCCTCGTGGTGCGCAAGGGCTTTCGCCGCGGCATCGATTCCTATTCGGCCTTGTTCGAGAACGACAAGAGGACGCCGACCGGCCTGCTCGGCTATTTGCGCGAGCGCGAGCTGAAGACCGTCTTCGTCGCCGGGCTTGCGCTCGATTTCTGCGTCCGCTTCTCGGCAGAGGACGCCCGCAAGGCGGGATTCGAGGTCGTCGTCATCGAGGAGGCCTGCCGCGGCATTGATCTCGACGGTTCGGTGGCCGCGACGCATCAGAGCTTTCGACAGTGCGGCATTTCGGTGGTCGGCCTGGAGGCGTTCCTGTGAAGATCGTGAGATAGCCATGGTGGACAAGGCCCGCAAAGAGAAGGGCGCACAGGACGCCACCCCGGAGGATCCGCTGCTGTGGCCGTTCGCGGCGGCGCGCCTCGCCATGGATTCCTGCTTCTGGTGGCTGGAGCGCAGCCCGGTCGAGCAGGACGAGAGCTGTCTGGCCTGGACGACGCCGAACGATGTCGCGCTCGAGCTCGCGACCATGCGCCTGCGCGATTGCTCGAAAGACAAATCCGGTCCGCCGGCGCTGGTCTGTGCGCCCTATGCATTGCACCGGGCGCTGATCGCCGATTTCGCGCCCGGCCACAGCGTGGTGCAGTCCCTGCAAGCCGGCGGCATCGACCGGGTCTATCTGACCGATTGGCGCTCGGCGACGCCGGACATGCGCTATCTCTCGATCGACAGCTATCTCGGCGATCTCAACGTCGCCATCGACGAGATCGGCGCGCCGGTGGATCTGGTCGGCCTGTGCCAGGGCGGCTGGTTGTCGCTGCTCTATGCGGCGCGCTTTCCGGCCAAGGTGCGGCGGCTGGTGCTAGCAGGCGCTCCCGTCGACCTGTCGATCGAGTCCTCGTTGCGCCGGCTCACCCGCAACGCACCCGAGATGGTCTACCACCAGCTCGTCGCACGCGGCGGCGGCAATGTCAGCGGCGGGGAGATGCTGCGCTTGTGGTCCAAGGCGCCGAACCGCGATGATATCGTCGCGGCTTTGCAGAGATACCTGTCGGACGAGGAGGGTGCGGCTCTGCTCGCGCGCTTCGAGCGCTGGAACGCGGAGACGCTTGATCTGCCGGGCACGTATTATCTGGAGATCGTCAACCGGATATTCCGGGAGAACCGGATCGCCGGCGGCAGTTTCGTCGCACTTGGTCGCACGATCGATCTGAAGGACGTCAAGGCACCGGTCTTCCTGCTGGCCGGGCTCGACGACGAGGTCGTGCCGGCTGCGCAGGCGCTGGCCACGGCGGGACTCCTCGGCACGCCGCCGGCCTTCCTCGCGGCGGCCTCGGAGCCGAGCAATCACCTCGGCCTCTTCATGGGTGCGCGCACCCATGCGCACGCCTGGCCGCGGATCGCCGCCTGGCTGCGCGACGACCTGCCCGGCGTATTGGCCCGCCGCGCCTGAAATCGCCAGGCGCTGGCCAGGCGACCCTGCAAATCCGTTATGCATGACGGCGGATGGCCTGCACGGGCCGCGGCCGATGGGCTACATAGGGTCCGGAGCTGACGGCTTCGGCCGCGAAGAGATTTAAGGGTACTGCGCTCGATGACTTTCCACTCGATCTACGCTCACGGATTTGCGCGCGTGGCGGCCTGCGTCACCACCTCCCATGTCGCCGATCCCACGGCCAACGCCAAGGCCGTGCTGGCGGCGGCCAATGCCTGTCACGAGCAGTCGGTGGCGGTCGCCGTGTTTCCCGAGCTGTGCCTGTCCGGCTATGCGATCGAGGATCTGGTCAAGCAGGATCCGCTGCTGGACGCTGTCGAGCGGGGCCTTGCCGGCATCGTCGAGGCCTCAGCCGGGCTGATGCCGGTCCTGATCGTCGGCGCCCCGCTGCGCTTTGGTCATCGCATCTACAATTGCGCCGTCGTCATTCATTGCGGCAACGTGCTCGGCGTGGTGCCGAAGACCTATTTGCCGACCTATCGCGAGTTCTACGAGGGCCGGCATTTCGGCTCCGGCGCCGGCATGGTCGGGGAGACCATCGCGTTCGGCGGGCTGCATGCGCCGTTTGGCGTCGACCTCCTGTTCTCGGCCGAGGACGTTCCGGGCCTCACCATCGGCGTCGAGATCTGCGAGGACATGTGGATTCCGGTAACGCCGGCCTCGGAGCTCGCGCTGGCTGGCGCCAGCGTGCTGGTCAATCTCTCCGGCAGCCCGATCACGATCGGCCGGGCGCGCTCGCGCGCGCTGTTGTGCCAGTCGACGTCGGCGCGCTGCCTTGCGGCTTACGTCTACTCGGCTGCCGGCGCCGGGGAATCGACCACGGATCTGTCCTGGGACGGCCAGACCTCGATCTACGAGAACGGCGTGCTGCTGGCCGAGGGCGAGCGGTTCCGCCAGGGCGGCCAGGTCACCACTGCCGACGTCGATCTCGATCTGCTCAGGCAGGAGCGCGCCCTGATGGGCACGTTCGACGACAATCGCCGCCAACGGGAGGCGTTCTATCGCAGGGTGACGTTCGCCTTGAGGCCGCCATCCGCCGATATCGGCTTCCTGCGCAAGGTCGAGCGCTTTCCCTTCGTGCCGAGCGACGAAAGCCTGCTCGAGCAGGATTGCTACGAGGCCTACAACATCCAGGTCGCCGGCCTCGTGCAGCGCATGCGCGCCACCGGCACCAAGCGCGTCGTCATTGGCGTCTCCGGCGGGCTCGATTCCACCCACGCCTTGATCGTCGCCGCAAAGGCGGTCGATCTGCTCGGCCTGCCGCGCGAGAACATCCTGGCCTATACCATGCCGGGCTTCGCCACCGGCAGCGAGAGCAAGACCCATGCGCTGGCGTTGATGCAGGCGTTGCACACGAGCTGGCAGGAGCTCGACATCCGCACCACCGCGACGCAGATGCTGAAGGACATCGGTCACCCCTTCGGCCGGGGAGAGAAGGTCTATGACGTCACCTTCGAGAACGTGCAGGCGGGCCTGCGCACGGATTATCTGTTCCGGCTCGCCAACCATCACGGCGGCATCGTGATCGGAACCGGCGATCTCTCCGAGCTCGCGCTCGGCTGGTGCACCTACGGCGTCGGCGACCAGATGGCGCATTACAACGTCAATGCCGGCGTGCCGAAGACGCTGATCCAGCATCTGATCCGCTGGGTGATCGCATCGAAGCAGTTCAGCGGTGACGTCAACCGCACGCTCGGTTCGATCCTCACCGCCGAGATCTCGCCCGAGCTGGTGCCGGTGGAGCCCGGCCAGAAGCCGCAGAGCACGGAAGCGTCCGTCGGGCCGTACGAGCTGCAGGATTTCAACCTGTTCTACACGCTGCGCTTCGGCATGCGCCCATCCAAGATCGCTTTCATGGCGCAGCACGCCTGGAAGGACGTTGCCAAGGGCGAATGGCCGCCGGCGTTTCCGAACGACCGGCGCAAGGCCTATGACCTCAAGGAGATTCGCCGCTGGCTCGAGGTGTTCCTGCGCCGCTTCTTCGCCTTCAGCCAGTTCAAGCGTTCGGCGATGCCGAACGGCCCGAAGGTCTCGGCGGGCGGCTCGTTGTCGCCTCGCGGAGATTGGCGCGCGCCATCGGATTCGAGTGCCGCGGCGTGGCTCGAGGACCTCGAGCGGAACGTGCCGAACTGATCGGAGCGACGGATCGTTGGGGGTGACCTGATGTCGGCGGCGGATGGGGAAGAAGCGAAGGCGGAGGCCAGAGTCGTCAACGGCCTCTACATCTTCGACATCGAGATGCGCGACGGCAAGCGCGGTCAGGCGAGGGGTGTCGTCGTGCTCTGCGATGGACGCATCATGGGCGGCGACAGCTATTTCTACTACACCGGCAGCTACACCTTCCGGAACGGCAAGTGGCGCGGCGACATGATCGTCAACCAGCACACCGAAGCCGTCGGCCGAACGCTTGCCTTCGGCGGAAGGGAGGTCACCTGCGGCTTCTCGGGCGACTACTCTGCCGGCGGCGCCGAGGTCGAAGGCATGGCCCTGGTCGGCAAAACCAGCGTGACATTCACGGCGAGACTGACGCTGAAAGATGCAATGTGAGCGGGCTCCAGCGGCCGCCCTCCTGAAACGACAACGCGCCGCCCGGATGCCCCAGCCGGACGGCGCGAAGTTGCGTTCAATGTCAGAAAGTTTCGAGGTCCGGAGTGCCTAGGAGTCCGGACCTCGTCACCTTGCCCCAGCCTTCAATCCCCCGCCCCATGTGGTCCCCCAACCCCATGTCGCGCGATCAGAGGGTGATGCCCGTGGAAGTGGCCGCCGATCGATGCACGCGATGTACGTGACATCGCGATAGGATTCCATTCCGGATCACTACGGACACAGATACCGCTTGCCATGTGTCCGTTCGGCATCGACGCCGCGATCGCGATGGCCTGGAACGGGAGCGCGCCAGGAGATGTCCACACCTCCTCACGCTGCGGAACCTGCATTTCACCGGCCTGTCATTGAACTGGTCTAGCGCTGCTCCCGTCATCGTTGACGGTCAAGGAGCAAGCCATGTCGAAGCCGGTGCTGGGCGCAGCATTGTCCATCAAATCGATCCCCGCGCATCGCGACTGGCTTCTCGACCGGCAGCGCGATCTCGAGATCCAGGACTTCTTCCGCGCCGATCTGCTCGACGGCGACTGGCGGAGTGCTGCGACCGACATCAAGCAGATGCTGTCCGGCCATACCGGCCGGCTCGGCATCCACGGCCCGTTCTGGGGCTTCAAGATCGACAGCCACGATCCCATGATCCGCCAGGCCGTGACCAAGCGCCTGATCCAGGGCCTCGATGCCGCCGAATTCCTCGGCGCGACGCAGATGGTGATCCATTCGCCGTTCACGACCTGGGACCACAACAATCTCGATCTCTATTCCGACAACCGCGCCAATATCGTCGAACGCGTCAAGGCAACGCTCGCCGAGGTGATCGCGCGCGCCGAGAGCATCGGCTGCGAGATCGTCATCGAGAACATCGAGGACAAGGACCCGCGCGACCGCGTCCGCCTCGCCAAGGCGCTGGAGAGCGCCAAGGTCCGCGTCTCGCTCGACACCGGCCACGCCAATTATGCCCACATCTCCACCGGCGCGCCGCCGGTCGACTATTACGTCGAAACCGCCGGCGACATGCTGACGCATGTGCATCTGCAGGACACCGACGGCTTTGCCGACCGGCACTGGGCACCGGGCGAAGGCAACATCCCCTGGGTCGCCGTGTTCCGCGCGCTCGGACGGCTGAATTCCAACCCGCGGTTGATCCTCGAGCTTCGCAATCACGACGACGTCCGCAAGGGCGCGGCGCATCTCGCCGCGCTCGGTCTCGCCGAATAATCGTATCATCCAGGGCAGGGCTACCGCCATGAGCAGATTTACCCGTCGCACCATCCTGAAATCCGGAGGCGCTGTCGCGAGCACGCTGCTGCTGCCGCGCTTTGCCATCGCGCAAGGCGACAACCGCCCGTCGGTGACGGTTGCCGTGCAGAAGGTGACCAACGCGAACGTGCTCGACGTGCTGCGCGAGCAGTCCAACGTCGGCGAGCGCGTGTTCTTCTCCTCGATCTGGGAAGGCCTGATCTCCAAGAACTGGCGCGGCAACCTCGAAGCCGTGCCGGGCCTTGCCACCGAATGGCGCCGCATCGACGACCAGACCGTCGAGGTGAAGCTGCGCCAGGGCGTCAAATTCCACAACGGCGACGAGCTGACGGCCGAAGACGTCGTCTTCACCTTCAGCCGCGAACGCATGTTCGGCGAGACCGAGGCCAAGAGCCGAAGCACCATCCAGGCCTTCGAGAAGATCCCGACGCCGCGGCCGGGCAAGGAATTGCCGCCGGACGTGCCCGCGGTTGCCCGCCGCATCTGGCCGGACCTCGTGCGCGTCGATGCCGTCGACAAGTACACCGTGCGCTTCTACAACGCGACGCCCGACGTCACCATCGAGGGCCGGCTGTCGCGCTACGGCTCCGACATCATGAACCGCCGCGCCTGGGAGGAATCCGCAAGCTATCTCGACTGGGCGCGCAAGCCCGTGACGACCGGCCCCTACAAGGTCGTCGAGCTCAAGCCCGACGTGTCGCTGACCCTGGAAGCGCACGACGAATATTGGGGCGGCCGTCCGCCGCTCAAGCGCATCCGCTTCCTCGAAGTGCCTGAAGTGGCGAGCCGCATCAACGGGCTCTTGTCGGGTGAATACCAGTTCGCCTGCGACATCCCGCCGGACCAGATCGCCGGCATCGAGAAGAATTCGGCGTTCGAAGTGCAGGGCGGCACCATCCTCAATCACCGCCTCACCGTGTTCGACAAGAACCACGCCGTGCTCGCCAATCCCCTGGTGCGCCGCGCCTTCACCCATGCGATCGACCGTCAGGCCATCGTCGACAGCCTGTGGGCGGGCCGCACCCGCGTGCCGAAGGGCCTGCAATGGGAATTCTACGGCGACATGTTCAACGCCGACTGGAGCGTACCGGCCTATGATCCCAAGCTCGCGCAGGATCTGCTCAAGCAGGCCAATTACAAGGGCGATCCGATTCCGTACCGCCTGCTCAACAACTACTACACCAACCAGGTCGCGACCGCGCAGGTGCTGGTCGAGATGTGGAAGTCTGTCGGCCTCAACGTCCAGATCGAGACCAAGGAGAACTGGTCGCAGATCATGGAGCGTGCGCCGACCCGCGCCGTGCGCGACTGGTCGAACTCGGCCGCCTTCAACGATCCCGTGTCCTCGCTGGTGGCCCAGCACGGCCCGAACGGCCAGCAGCAGCAGATCGGCGAGTGGACCAATGTCGAGCTGAACAAGCTCTCGGAGTTCCTGGAGACGTCGACCGATCGCGCCGCCCGCAAGAAGGCATTCCGCCGCATGCTGGAGATCGCCGAGCGCGAGGACCCCGCTTACACGGTGCTGCACCAGAATGCGACCTTCACGGCCAAGCCGAAATCGATCAAGTGGAAGGCCTCGCCCGCCTTCGCGATGGATTTCCGCGCCGGCAATTTCGAGGCCTGAGGTGTCGCCGCTGGTCAGCATCGAGGACCTGCGCGTCGCCTTCAGCGGCGTGCCGGTCCTGCGCGGCGTCGATCTCGCCCTGCAGAAGGGCGAAGCGCTCGGCCTCGTCGGCGAGTCCGGATCTGGCAAGTCGGTGACCTGGCTTGCTGCGCTCGGGCTCTTGCCGCGTCATGCGAGGGTCTCGGGCTCGGTCCGGCTCGATGGCCGCGAGCTCCTCGGCGCACCGGCCGCCGAGCTCGACCAGGTCAGGGGCGGGCGCGTTGCCATGATCTTCCAGGATCCCGCGAGTGCGCTCAATCCGGTGCTGACCATCCGCAGGCAGCTCTCTGAAGCGCTGGCGCTGCACCGCGACCTTTCCGGCAACGCCGTGAAGGCGGAAGCGCGGCGGCTGCTCGATCTCGTCGGCATTCCTGATGCGGCACGGCGGCTGGAGGCCTATCCGCACGAATTCTCCGGCGGCCAGGTCCAGCGCATCATGATCGCGATGGCGCTCGCCGGAAATCCGGACCTCTTGATCGCGGACGAGCCCACAACGGCGTTAGACGCCACCATCCAGGCGCAGATCCTGGAGCTGCTTTCCACCATCCGCCGCGAGATGAACATGGCGATGGTGCTGATCAGCCACGATCTCGGCGTCGTCGCGGAAAACTGCGACCGCGTCGCCGTGATGTATGCCGGCCGCATCGTCGAGCAGGCCCCGAGCAACCAGCTGTTCGCCGATCCCGTGCATCCCTATGCGCAAGGCCTGATCGGCGCGCTGCCGCCGCTCGACGGGCCGCGGCGGCGCCTCACTGCCATCCCCGGCACGGTGCCCGATCCCGCGCAGATGCCCGTTGGCTGCGCCTTCGCGCCGCGTTGCGCGATGGCCGCCGAGGCGTGCGGTGTTTCCGCGCCGAGTCTGGCGCCCATCGCCGATGATCGGGCTGTCGCCTGCATCCGCGCCGAAGCCTCGCGCCGCGCGCTGCTCGGGATCGCCGCCGAATGAACCCGCCGCTCGTCGAGGTGTCCGCGATCTCTCGCAGTTATTCCATGCGTTCCGGGATGTTCGGCCGAGCTGCGGCCGTGCACGCGGTCGATGGCGTGTCGCTGACGATCCGCAAAGGCCAGACGCTCGGCCTCGTCGGCGAGTCCGGCTCCGGCAAGTCAACAACCGGGCGCATCGTGCTCGGGCTCGAGCCGCCGGACAGCGGCGAGGTGCGGTTCGACGGCAAGCCGATGGCTACGCTAGAGACGGCCGCATGGCGTGCGCAGCGCGCCCGCATGCAGATGATCTTCCAGGACCCGCTCGGCGCGCTGGACCGGCGCCTGCCGGTGGCAACGCAGATCCGCGAGCCGCTCGACATTCACGGCCTCGGCACGGCCGCGGAGCGCGAGGACCGGGTGCGCGAATTGCTGCGCGCCGTCGAGCTGACGCCGGTGCATGGCGTGCGCTACCCGGGTGCGCTGTCCGGCGGCCAGCGCCAGCGCATCGTGCTGGCGCGCGCGCTGGCCACAAAGCCTGATTTCCTCGTCTGCGACGAGCCCGTCAGCGCGCTCGACGTCTCGATCCAGGCCCAGGTGGTGAACCTGCTCTGCGATCTCCAGGCTCAGCTTGGCTTGACGCTGCTGTTCATCAGCCACGATCTGCGCGTCGTCAGGCAGATCAGCACGATCGTCGCCGTGATGTATCTCGGCCGCATCGTCGAGATCGGCAGCGCCGACGATCTCTTTGCGCGCCCCGAGCATCCCTACACGCAGGCGCTGGTCTCGGCATCGCCCGCGCCGGGCCGCCGCAGTGCCGGCCGCATCGTGCTGGCAGGCGATCCGCCGAACCCGGCGGCACGCCCCAAGGGCTGCGCCTTCCATCCGCGCTGCCCGCGCGCCATCACGCGCTGTACGAGCGAGGTGCCGGCGCTCTCGGCCGTCGACGGTGACAGGCAGGTGGCCTGTCATCTCGTCACGGGCACGCAGGCGCGGGACGCCGCGTGATGGGACGCTATTTCGTCCTTCGCATTGGCCGTGCCGCGCTCACGATCGTGCTCGTCGTGACCTTCGCCTTCGTCGTGCTGCGTCTCTCGGGCGATCCCGCGCTGATGATCCTGGGACCCGAGGCGCCGCCCGAGGTGCTCGCGGCCTTCCGCAAGGCCTGGGGCCTCGATGATCCCATCTGGTTCCAGTATCTCGATTACTTCCACGCTATCGCCAAGGGCGAGCTCGGCCGCTCCATGCGCGACGGCCGCCCCGCGATCGAGCTGGTGCTGGAGCGGATCCCGGCAACGCTGGCGCTGACGCTGCCGGCGTTTGCCTTCAAGGTCGCACTCGGCGTTCCCGCCGGCATCTACGCCGCGCTGCATCGCGGCTCCGCCATCGACCGCGCCGTGATGATGACGGCGGTCGCCGGCTTCACCGTGCCAAGCTTTGTGCTGGCGCTGCTGCTGGTTCTCGTCTTCGCCGTGCAGCTCGGCTGGCTGCCCTCGGGCGGACAGGACAGCTGGCGCCATGCTATTCTGCCGATCGCCACGCTGAGCCTCGGCGGCGCCGCGGTGCTGGCACGCTTCACCCGCAGCGCCATGCTGGAAGTGCTCGGCCAGCCCTACATCCGCACCGCGTCCGCAAAAGGCGTGCCGTGGCGCAAGGTGGTGACCTCGCACGCGCTGCCGAACGCGGCGATCCCGACCGTGACCATTCTGGGCTTCATGGTCGGCACGCTGATCGCAGGCGCCGTCGTGGTCGAGAGCGTGTTTGCATGGCCGGGAGTAGGGCGGCTGCTCGTCGTTGCGGTCGCCAACCGCGACCTCGCCGTCGTGCAATGCATCCTGCTGCTGGTCGCGATGACCATGGTCACGTCGAACCTGATCGTCGACTTCCTCTACGGCTTCCTCGATCCGCGGCTGCGCGCCAAAGGAGCGCACGCATGACCGACGCGACGTTGAAGGACACGGCCAGCGGCCGCCGCATCAATCTCCCAGCGATTCCGGTCTCGGTCCTGCTCGCGATCACCTGGATCGTCGCGATGCTGGTGGTCGCAGCTTTCGCCGAGAAGCTCGCGCCGTACGGCTACACTCAGCTCGACCTGCGCAACCGGCTCGCCGCACCCGGCAACGTCGCGCACTGGCTCGGCACCGACGAGCTCGGCCGCGACGTGCTGTCGCGGCTGCTGGTCTCGATCCGCATCTCGCTGCTGATCGCCTTCGGCGCGACCGCGATCTCGGCGATCGTCGGCACCACGCTCGGCTTCCTCGCCGCGCATTTCCGCGGGATCGTCGAGCAATTCGTGCTGATGCTGACCGACTTCCAGGCCAGCATGCCGTTCCTGATCATGGCGCTCGCGGTGCTCGCCTTCTTCGGCAATTCGCTGCCGCTGCTGATCGGCCTGATGGGCCTGTTCGGCTGGGAGCGCTACGCCCGGATCGCCCGCGGCCTTGCCATCTCGGCCAACGCGCAAGGCTATGCCGCCGCCGTCCGCCAGTTGGGGGCGACGCCGCCCCGGATTTACCTCCGGCACATCCTGCCCAACATCGCCTCGACCCTGATCGTCTCGACCACGCTGGTCTTCCCCGAAGTGATCCTGATGGAGTCGGGCCTGTCCTTCCTCGGGCTTGGCGTGCAGCCGCCGATGACCAGCCTCGGCAACATGGTCGGCTACGGCCGCGAATACCTCACCCGGGCGCCCTGGATCATGCTGGCGCCGGCCACCACCATCGTGGTGACGACGCTGGCGGTCTCCGTGATCGGCGACTGGCTGCGCGATCGGCTCGATCCGACGCTGCAGTAGGTCTCACACTCGTGTCCCGGACGCGCGAAGCGCGAGCCGGGACCCAGGAGGCCGCAGCACACGCGGCCACATGGGCCCCGGCTCTGCAGCGCACCGTCGCGCCGGACGATGCTTCGCATCGCCGGGATGACGCTGCGCTGCGTCCGGGGCACGGACCAGCCCCCGCGCCGGGAGCAGGGGAGCCCTGTCCGCCCCAAGTTCCCGTTGCGCCCGTTCCCCCCGTGCGCTATCCGGCCGGAAAGGCCTGAGGTGGCACCATATTTTCCCGCCCGGCCCACGCAAACCCGAGGACGGAAACCGCCATGCCAGCCTATCGCTCCCGCACCACCACTCACGGCCGCAACATGGCGGGCGCCCGCGGCCTCTGGCGCGCGACCGGCATGAAGGACGGCGATTTCGGCAAGCCGATCATCGCGGTCGTCAACTCCTTCACCCAGTTCGTGCCGGGCCACGTCCACCTCAAGGACCTCGGCCAGCTCGTCGCCCGCGAGATCGAGCAGGCCGGGGGCGTGGCGAAAGAGTTCAACACCATCGCGGTCGACGACGGCATCGCCATGGGCCATGACGGCATGCTCTACAGCCTGCCGTCGCGCGAGCTGATCGCCGACAGCGTCGAATACATGGCCAACGCGCACTGCGCCGACGGCCTCGTCTGCATCTCCAATTGCGACAAGATCACCCCCGGCATGCTGATGGCCGCGCTGCGGCTCAACATCCCCGCCGTGTTCGTCTCGGGCGGCCCGATGGAGGCCGGCAAGGTCAAGCTGCAGGGCAAGACCAAGGCCGTCGACCTCATCGACGCCATGGTGGCCGCCGCCGACTCCAAGGTCAGCGACGAGGACGTCAAGGTGATCGAGCGCTCGGCGTGCCCGACCTGCGGCTCCTGCTCGGGCATGTTCACCGCCAACTCGATGAACTGCCTGACCGAGGCGCTGGGCCTCGCGCTGCCCGGCAACGGCACCGTGGTGGCGACCCATGCCGACCGCAAGCGGCTGTTCGTCGAGGCTGGCCACACCATCGTCGATATCGTGCGCCGCTACTACGAGCAGGACGATGCGAGCGTGTTGCCGCGCAACATCGCCAATTTCACGGCGTTCGAGAACGCGATGACGCTCGACATCGCGATGGGCGGCTCCACCAACACCGTGCTGCATCTGCTCGCCGCCGCCCATGAAGGCGAGGTTAAGTTCAGCATGCAGGACATCGACCGGCTGTCGCGCCGCGTGCCCGTGCTCTGCAAGGTCGCGCCATCGGTCGCCGACGTGCATGTCGAGGACGTGCATCGCGCCGGCGGCATCATGGGCATCCTGGGCGAGCTCGATCGCGCCGGTCTGATCGACACCGCGGTCTCGACGGTGCATGCGCCGACCATGAAGGAGGCGCTGGAGCGCTGGGACATCAAGCGCACCAAGAGCGAGACGGTGCGCACCTTCTACCGCGCTTCGCCCGGCGGCATCCCGACGCAGGTCGCCTTCAGCCAGGAGCGCCGCTACGACGAGCTCGATACCGACCGCGAGAAGGGCGTCGTGCGTGATCTCGCGCATGCCTTCAGCAAGGACGGCGGCCTCGCCGTGCTCTACGGCAATCTCGCGCAGGACGGCTGCATCGTGAAGACCGCCGGCGTCGATGCCTCGATCCTGAAATTCTCCGGCCCCGCGCGCGTGTTCGAGAGTCAGGACGCCGCCGTGGAAGGCATCCTGGGCGGCAAGGTCGTCGCCGGCGAGGTCGTGGTCATCATCTACGAAGGCCCGCGCGGCGGCCCTGGCATGCAGGAGATGCTGTATCCGACCAGCTATCTGAAATCGATGGGCCTCGGAAAGGCCTGCGCGCTCGTCACCGACGGCCGCTTCTCCGGCGGCTCGTCCGGCCTGTCGATCGGCCATCTGTCGCCGGAAGCCGCCGAAGGCGGCAACATCGGTCTCGTGCGCACCGGCGACATCATCGCCATCGACATCCCGAACCGCAGCATCACGCTGGAGGTCTCCGACGAGGAGCTCGCCAAGCGTCGCGCCGCGGAAGAGGCGAAGGGCGATACCGCCTGGCAGGCCGTGGGCCGCAAGCGCAACGTCTCGACCGCGCTTCAGGCTTACGCCGCGCTCACCACCAGCGCCGCGCGCGGCGCGGTGCGCGAGGTGAAGCGGCGTCCGAAATAAGGGCCTTGTAGCCCGGATGGAGCCAACAGGTCGGCGTCAAGCGCCGAGCCGTTGGTGTAATCCGGGGCAAATGCGAGGCGCGACGAGAGACCGGTCCCGGATTGCGCTACGCTCCATCCGGGCTACTCATCTGGTCGTTGCGCCAGCATCAATGGTCAACGAGTCCTGAACGGCCGGCTTGCGCCGGCCGTTCGCGTTAAGGATGCCTCCACGAAGTTCGGCAAAGCAAGGTTTTGCGGCGTATACTGCGCCAACCTTCGCAAATCCATTTCGGGCAATTGGGGCACCACATAATGTCGCGTACTCTTGCTGTTGTTTTCTCCACCGCCGTCGCTGCGATTTCCATGACGGGCGCAGCCTCTGCCGGCTGCTACAATTGCTACGCACCGCCGCCGTGCCAGACCTGCTATCAGCAGCAATACGTCGCGCCGCAATACCGCACCGTCGACGAGACGGTGATGGTGTCGCCGGGCGCCGTAGTCGCGCACCGCACGCCCGCGCAATACCGCACCGTGATGGTGCCGCAGACCGTGATGGTCGCGCCGCCCAGCGTCCAGTACCAGCGCATCCCGCCGCAATACGCCACGCGCCAGCGCGTCGAGATGGTCTCGCCGGGCTATTCGTATTACGCGCCGGTGCAGATGGGGTGTGCGTCCTGCGGGTACTGAGGCCAACGCAGCAACGACGAAATTCACGCGGCGCTCCCTCGGGCGCCGCGTTTTCTTTTGCACGGCTTACGGAATCGCCACCTTGTTCGACACGACTATGCGGCGCCGCAACCGGTCGGTGAGCGTGATGTAAACCGCCCTTGGCCGCTGGGTGATGGGAACCGAGAAATAGAGTTGCGAGAGATTGGACGGATCGGCGAAGTCACAGAATCCGTAGAGCCTTTGGCTTCTGGCGTTGTAGATATCGACCCAGGTCCGCGACGCCGAGGTATTGAGCCCGCACGGCGGCAGCTTTGGTGATTCTGCGAAGAGCGCAGGCGAGTAATTGCGCCAGTTGACCACCGTCAGCCCGACAATGAGCGTTGGGCCAAAGACCAGTTGACCGGTAAATTGAAGCACCGGACGCGGAAACGGCTGCGCCACTGCAGGTGTCGCAAATCCAACCAAGAGCGCAACGGCTACCAGGAGTCGCTTCAGCCTCATCTTCATCCTCCGTCCATGGCATCAACCCACGCTAGCGACGGGCGGCGGAAATCCTTTGATCCGGGTCAACGGAGAGGTGCGCTCCGCAGGCGCCAAGGCGTCTTAAACGATGGCCGCAGCAGGGCCTCGCCAAGTCCCGGGCGGCAACAACGCCCTCGCAGCCGCCCAAACTCCATCACACAGCAGCCCAACTTCGCGTTGCCATGCGCCGTCGACTGCGTTAAGCGACAGCCATTCCAGGCTTGGAAGGGTGGCCGAGTGGTTTAAGGCACCGGTCTTGAAAACCGGCGTGCCCGCAAGGGTACCGTGGGTTCGAATCCCACCCCTTCCGCCAGTAAAACTTCATAACTTGTTGATCTGCTGAAAGAATAATCGGCATAAGCAATCAATTCCTAAACTCTTTCCTAAGCCGTCGTACTTCTAGCTAAAGGACGAGAGTGAGATCGCGTGGCCTAGGGTTGGCGAGGCAGAACCACGGCGAGCGTTGGTAGGAAGGTGAGCAGGACGTAGGAGACATGTAGGTTAAAAGAAATCTCACCATTTTCCTGTGATTCTCTACGCCCTGAAAGGTGCTCGTCATGGCGGAAACTTCCATCGAATGGACCGATGCAACGTGGAACCCAGTGGCTGGTTGCAGCATCCTCTCGCCTGGTTGCACCAATTGCTACGCAATGCGGATGGCGGCACGCTTGGAGGCGATGGGCGCGGAGAAGTACCGCGGCCTTACTCGTAAGACTGGCGGCCGAGCTAAGTGGACCGGCAAACTATTCCTTGATCGCAAGGCACTGGAGACGCCTAAGCGTTGGAGTAAACCGCGCCAGATTTTTGTAAACTCGATGTCCGATCTTTTCCATTCAAACGTGCCGGCTTCGTTCGTGGCCGAGGTCTGGGCAACTATGGCGGCGACTCCACGCCACACCTACCAGATCCTCACGAAGCGACCGGATCGGATGGCTGAGATCACATCAGGACTGCCGGTGCTGCAAAACGTTTGGCTAGGCACTAGTGTCGAAAGTGCGGATTATTTCGGCAGGATCGATGAACTGCGTAATGTGCGCGCTGCGGTACGGTTCATCTCGTTTGAGCCGCTGCTCGGCCCAGTGGCCGGCGCCAACCTCAAGAATATTCATTGGGCAATTGTGGGAGGCGAGAGCGGGCCCGGCGCCCGGCCGATGGATGCCGAGTGGGTTGGCGAGATCAAGCGCGCCTGTCGACGGCACAAAACAGCGTTTTTCTTCAAACAGTGGGGCGGCAAGAACAAGAAGGCTACAGGTCGCATGCTGGACGGCCGCACCTATGATGAGATGCCAGCCTTGAGTATGTGATTGCCGACGTTCCTCGCCAATCTGATGGCTGCGGGGTTCTGGCTCGATATACAAAAGAATAAAGAAAAACGCTGTGGCCGCTCGTGCAGTGGCAACGGCAGAGGGTCAAGGACAGCACCAAAGATCGTCTCTAGCCGCTTCTTAGCATAGGCTTCTAACGCCACAAGATCAGCGTCGCGTCGCCGGGACACTCCGTCATCGCCGCCAAAAAGGTCGGACGTTGTGTTTGCAGAATACAAATCGCGCTCCCAATCGTCCGTGCCCAGCATACGCGTTAAAGCTGCTCTTTTGTCATCGTCCAAGTCGGCGTGGTCGCGTGTGGCTTGACGGTAGAAGCCTGCCAGCGAAAACAAGTACCAGACATCGATCGCTTGCGTTTTCGCGATGGCCACTAAAGTCGACCAGTCGACCTCCATGCCGTACGGATCGAGGAAGAGAACAGCGCGGGTCGATCCCCAGCTGTTTGACGCGAGCAGGGACTTCAGTCCTTCGTTCGCGTCTTTCTTCACGACTGCGATGCGCCTGTTGGGGTGTCTCGCTCGCAGGTCTTCGAGCGCTCGCACATATGACGGTTTGTTTTCGATGAACACCAGAAAATCAAAGCGGGGGGTAACATCGATTGCGATTTTCGCGGAGCCGCGGCGGCGCTCAATCCGCGCTGGTTCACCAGCGTCAATCAAGTTGGCTGGAATAGCCTCATGACGAACTGTCCGATAGCCGGTACCTGCAAAGGCGTCGATATACCAAAGCTCTGGGAATTTCCTACGCAGGGCGGTCGTAAAGAAGTGAAGATACTTTTCGACTATCGAAAGCTTTAGCTCGGTGTGCTGGTCGCCAAACTCGTGATCAGTCATAGGTCCTCCGTCTTCCGAACGCGCGTGTTCAAAATGCTTCATTCCGCGCAACGTAGCTCGCTACCTTGATTGACGATTGGCAGTCACTTTATTAAGCAAGAACGTCCAAGCGCCAAGTGCGGCCCGCGCGATCAACGATCGGTCTTTCACGAATCCGGAAGTCTACTTTAGATAGTCCGCGCCCCATTAGCGTCGCTGTGTACAACCAGCAACGTCGGCGGCCGATAGAATCGCAATCTTCATTTCTTCTGATCAGCTTGACGGCTTTGCTGTGGAGGCCGGCTTCTTTGGCCTGGCGCTGGTGCTGCGGCCGAAGCTTCTTGCTGCTTCTTCAACTCGGCAACCCTTGCCAGCTCTGCGCGCTTAGCGTCGGCCTCTTCCTCCTTTACCAGGAGGTATCCTTTCTCCGCCATGCAGCCTTGGCCAACGGTATCAGCGGCGTTTGATCGCTCCTGAGCAGCCATAGCAGCCGCCAAACCACCGCTAGCAACGGACACGCCAGACAGTGCGGCCTTGTTACGCTCTCCAAGGCAGGAAGTCCTATCGACTTCGAATTGCGTTTGTAGAACGGGGTTGTCACGAGAGGATTGGCCGTCGACCCGCACCCATCCCATTTTTGGCGCGGCGGCACAGCCGCCCAGTGCCGCGCAAAGCACCACAATTCCCAAATTACGCATTTTGGCCCCCCGGACCTAAAGCGTCATCCAATCGCAACCGGAACGATAGCGCAAGCCGTAACGCACCGGATGTTGTCATTCTTAGGTGGGAAGCTCGCGGCTACTTCATTACCGCCGCGACTCAGGAGAGGGCTTCCGCAGCGCGATTGCGCGCTCTGTGGAGGCGAACATGGCAAGCGTCCTATTATCTCGTTCTAAGCTTCATTGGTCTTGACCCCGTTTCCCCTGCAATCTCAAATGGCATCCGATGGGGACAGGAAGTCCGCGGCAGGATGATGCGATGTTGAACCGTTTTTTGGCTACGAACGCAGTGATATTGCTTGCAGTCTTGGGTGCCAAGACCACAGCAGTTGCCGCGCCTTCGGCACAACATGCAGCGGCTGCGACGGGACAGGTGCTTTGCGACGCGAGAGGATGTCGTCCGGTCAAAAGTGGATGCCGACTGGAATATCGAACCGGCATTGCTGGAGGTGCGGTACCCACGGGCGGCAACGTTGAGATCTGCCCTCGCCAGTCGGCTCGATAGAGAGGCGCGCGCTTCAGGCTGACGGGCCTCTTCCTTCGGGCCATCCAATCATGTCGAACTTCATGGGCGAGCTGCGCGCATGGGCGTGGAGCGCGTGCGCAAGATGTGTCGAGCCTGATTCTTCGACCGAAAAACTATTGTGTCCTTGGACCAAAAAACTATTGTGGCTCGGCTGGCTTATCGCGCTCATGGCTTTCGGCTTCGGCGGCTGCGCACGCGTCCATGCCATGGCACCTGCTTAGATAGTACCGAGCGCCCGCCACGATCGAGCAAACGGCGAGCACGGTAACCAGCAGGATGATCATCCACCGCCTATTCGACATTCCATGACCTTCTGTGATGACAGCCTTCTACCAACCGCTGTCCGATATCCCGATCGTGAAGGCAAGGAGAAGATGTGGTGCCCATCCGCCACTCGATCCGACCGCGATCCGTCGGCCAGGCTTTCCCCGAGCAGGTGACCAGTGAATCAAACGTCCAGTCCAGCCGCGCTCGACAAGCTCAAGCTCCGCATTCAGGCGTTGCGCGCCAAGACGATCGCCAATGGTTGCACCGAGGACGAGGCGCTGTCGGCCGCCGCCAAGGTCGCCGAGCTCTTGGATCGCCACGATCTGTCGCTCTCCGACGTCGAGCTGCGCGCCTCGCCGTGCGAACGGAGGGTCTTCGAGACCCATCGCAAGAAGCGAATTCCCCTGGACGATTGCGTCGGCGCGATCGCGCATTTCTGCGATTGCCGGGTCTGGCGCGAGAAGAACGCAAGCGGGGAGAACATCTATGTGTTCTTCGGTCTCGGCGCGGATGTCGAGGTCGCGCACTATCTGGCCGAACTGATCGACGGCGCCGTGCGCGCCGAACTCGGACGCTTCAAGACCTCGGTTGATTACGGCAGGTTCCGGCACCAGCAGCGGCATCTGGCCAACGCCTCCTTCGCGCTCGGGATGGTGGCTTCGATCGCGGACAGGCTGGTGGCGATCAAGGCCAGTCGCGATCAAGTCAACGAAAGCACCGGCCGCGGGCTGGTCGTCCTCAAGACCTCGGTGGTCGATGCAGAATTGGACAAGCTCGACCTCAAGCTCCGGACAGTGCGCAGCACCAGCCGGATGGTCTCGATGACGGCCTATGAAGCCGGCGGCGCTGCCGGAGCGTCGCTGGCCATCAATCCCGGCCTTGGCGGGACGCAGTCAGGGACCGTCCGCAAGGGAAGCTGAGGGGCGCGGCTTCGGCCGGAATTGAGAACATGGCGATGTCAGCCGTCCATGCTGACGGCGTGCTGATGAAATGCAGTCCAGCAGTGTCACCGTAATTCAGCATCACCGTAATTCCGGTCCGCCACGGCCCATGTCGGAGCCCGATGCGATAGCCGATTTGGGCCGGTGCTATGATGGCTCGCCGTGAATCGTGCGCCCCGTCGATGCTGCCGGAACATCTCTTTCATGGGTCAGGGGTTTGCGATATTATCGCTTGACGAGTCGTCTAGTAATGCGATATTATCGCCCATGAAAACGATCGCCCTCACGTTGAGCGCCGCGAAGGATCTCGATGCCCTTCCGCAAGACGCTCGCGAGCGGATCGAAGCTGGGCTTCACCGCTACGCCATGACGGGCCAAGGCGACGTGAAGGCCCTTCAGGGCCGTGACGGCTACCGTCTTCGCATTGGCAGCTACCGGGTAATCTTCGATGAAGATGCTACCACGATCCTGGCGATCTACATCGGCCGCAGGGCTACGACGACTTACAAAGGGAGCTAAGGCTATGAGTGGACCACAGATCATTCGGACGCCTAACGGCGAAGAGCTCGTGGTGCTGCCCCGGGCCGAATATGAGGCACTCCTTGAGCGCGCCGATCGTGAGGCCGAGGATGCTGATGACGTCGCCATCTACGATGCGCGGAAGGCCGAATTGGCTTCCGGCGGCGTCGTGCTGCCCCCGGAGGTTAGTGCTGCGATTCTTCGAGGTGAGAGCCGGCTGAAAGCCATTCGCAACTGGCGCGGTGAGACGCAACTATATTTGAGTTTCAAAACAGGTATCGGTCAGGGCTATCTGTCCGATCTCGAAAGTGGGCGTCGCACGGGAACCCCCGAAACCATTGCGAAACTCGCGAAGGCTTTGGACGTGCCGCTGGAGTGGCTTTCGTAGACATAGTGCTCATCGTCGTCGTGCACGGCCCGCCAGCATTGATCGGCGCGCTGGTCGTGGAGGAGAGGGGCGCGTGACCCGCGCTTGGCTCCGGACGAGCCACGCGGGTTCTTGCGCCCCGTCTCTTCGGGGCTTTCGACGAACCGAAAGCCTCAGCTCTTCGGACTTGCACCCTTCAGCGCGTTCCATGCCGCCTGGTTCGCTTGATCAAAGGCCTTCCGGGACTCTGCGAGGGCGTCGCTCAGGACCGACCAGGATTCGCTGCCGGCCTGCTTCAGCTTCTGCAGACGCGCCTCGGCCTCGGACGCATCGGATTTCATCTGCTTGAGCGCGGCATCGACATCGACGGTGCGGGCTGAGGCCACTTTGCCCGCGGCGTCGCGGAATTTGTCCGCGGCTTCGCGCCAGGCTTTTGCCTGTGCGGCCGCAACGTCCTTGAACGTGGCCTGCTGCTGCTCGAATTGTTTGCCGGCGCCTTCGAAATAGGTCTTCACCTGGGCTTCGAAGCCAGCCCACTGCTTTTCCAGGTCGGCCTTTGCCTCGGTCCAGGCGGCTTCACCTGCTTCGGCCTGGGTCTTGAGCATTGCCTGAAACGCGTCACGGCGCGTCGTCAGGTCGGACAGGAGCTGATCTGTCTTGACCTTGGACTCAGCCTTGGCCTGGCCGGCCTTGACCTCGAACGAGGCCAAGGCGGCATCCATTTCGTCGATCCGCTCCTTGGCCCAATTGAGGTAGAAATGCATGCTGCTCTGCTGTGACATGGCCGTCTCCATCTACTTGCCGGAGCTAAGACAGCAGAGCCTGGGCTTGCCCGTATTGACCTGTCTCAACGACGACGCTTTCCGAGCCTTGGGAACTTTCCATCGTGGACGGATGTTCCGAAGATGGCGGTCAGTTTCTGGTCCCGGCGGGCCAGAGGGTGCTTTTCGCGGACTCAAAAAGACGTTACGCCGCCGGGACTTAGCTACTGTGCATGGGGTTGTTTTGCGGTTTTTGTCGGGGAGCGTAGGGGGCAGTTGAATTGGGTTCGGGCGATGCGCCCGGTGCGGCGCTGCGGAACTCTTTCCTCAGCTCCGCGTTATCTCGGCATGACTGGTGACCTTTCTTTCCGACGCAAACCCCTGACCCCCGAGCAGCGCCAGGCGCGCGATGCGGCACGCCGGATCGAGGCCGAAAAGGCCATGCGCGACCACGAAGAGGCGCAGAAGGCGTTCTACGCCAATAAGGAGCGGCTGAGGGCCGAGCGGCTCGCACGCGAGGCGGCAACGGCAAAGGCCTGACCGATCGCGGTCGGCGTGCCCTGGATTGATCGCCCGAGGATGACCGGAGCTAGTGCCGGTGGGAGACCCGCGTCGCGCTCAAGGCCAGCTTCAGCGCCTCAACGGCGCCTGCCAATGCGCCGCGAGGCGATTTGGCCTCGATAGCTTCCGCCGCGATGCGGCAATCGTCGGCGACCTTGAGCAATCCGCTTCGCGCAAGGTCCAGGGTGGAAAGGGCGGCCTGCTCCAGGCAGACCCGTTCAAGTCGTCGAAACTCCCGCAGCTCTCTGTTCATGCGTCAGCTCTCGATTTCCACGCACCCATGCGGCGCTGAGTCTGCTTAACGAATGGTAAACACCTTCCCTTAGCCGGTCTGGCTGGCCCGAAGCTGGTAGCCGCCGCAAAGGCGCTGGGCCTGCCACCAGCGCAGGCTTGACGCCGTCTGCCTTCCGCCGGAAGATTCAAATGATCCTCAACTGACGTGAATGACGGAGACGTTCGCTCCCAGCCAGTCCGATCCCCATCAGCGAAAACGCAATGGAGCCGACCATGACCACGTTCGACAAGCGCGAGCAGGGCTTTGAGGCCAAATTCGCCCACGACGAGGAGCTCATGTTCAAGGCGACGGCCCGGTCCAACAAGCTGCTCGGGCTCTGGGCTGCCGGCCAGCTCGGGCTCAGCGGCGATGCCGCGACGAGCTACGCGACGGCGCTGGCGACGGACCATCTGGAGAGCCGGACGATCGACGAGGTCCTGGACAAGGTGTCAGGCGATCTCGTCGCCAAGGGTGTGGCGCGCGAGCAGGTCGCCGCGAAGTTCCAGGAATGCCTGCATCAGGCCGTTCAGCAACTCGAAGCAAAGGCCTGAGCAAGGCGCGGTTTGCTGCTCACAGCTCCATGTACACGATCTCGATGGGCTCGCCGCCGAGGCCGTGCGAGAATTGCCCTCTGCCTGTGCTTCTGAAGCCGTATCGTCGGTAGAAGCCTTCCGCGTTGATCGTGGCTTCAAGACGGATCGGCCCCGTATGGCCCAGCCGCGCTTGGACTACGCCGATATCGAGCAGCCGCTGGCCGAGACCGGAGCCGGCCGCCTCGGGCAGGATGAACAATCGGGTCACCTCGCCGGGCTCGGCATCGACGAAGCCGACGACGACGTCGTTGCGAAGGCAGACGGTCATTCGTCCCTTGGCGATGAGGTCCTCATAGAAGCGGGGTGTCCGTTCGCCCATCCAGTTCTCGATCTGCAGCGGTGAATAACATCCCTGTGCAAGGCCGGCGATCGAGGCTTTGGTGATGTTGAACACGGTCTCTGCGTCGTCCGGACGCGCCGGCCTGAAGGAGACGTCATCGGTGGACATGTGGACTCCGGATCCAGCAGGTGTATCGCAAATTGAGCGCGTCACTCGGCATGTTTGCGCATTCCGGAGTCGCTGATCTTGTCGACATAGGCGATGCCGAGCGCCGAGACGATGAAGGTGATGTGGATCAGCACCTGCCACATCACGCCGGTCTCGGTGTAACCGGCGCGGTTCGAGCCGAGATTGCCAGCCTCGATGAAGGTGCGCAGCAGTGCGATCGAGGAAATGCCGATGATGGCCATGGCGAGCTTGATCTTGAGGACGCTGGCATTGACGTGGCCGAGCCATTCCGGCTCGTCCGGATGGCCCTGCAGGTCGAGCCGCGAGACGAAGGTCTCGTAGCCACCGACGATGACCATCACCAGCAGGTTGGAGATCATCACGACGTCGATCAGCGCCAGCACGCTCATCATGATCTGCTGCTCGGTGAGATCGAGCGCGTGCCAGGAGAGGTGCCAGAGCTCCTTGAGGAACAACGCGATGTAGACGCACTGCGCCACGATCAGCCCGAGATAGAGCGGCAATTGCAGCCAGCGCGAGCCGAAGATGATCATCGGCAGCAGACCCAGGCGCGGCAGGGGCGGGCGTGGTTCGGTACGAGGTTCGGATTGGGGCCCAGGCTCAACCGACATTCAGGCAGCATCCTCGCAATCGCAACGATCTCGCTTTCATCTAGCCCGACAAGATGGCCGGCGGAAGACGCCGCGCGCCTCGGCGTCGGCGGATCGCGTCATTTCGTGCTAGCGTGCCGCGGCCGTCGCGTGGCGGCCCGGATCGGGAGGCGAGGCGTGATTCAGCGCGGCTTCGGCAGGTGGACCGGCGGGGTCGCGCTCGCCGGTGCGATCATGATGGGCGCCGGCGCCACGGACCTGTCGGCGACACCGCTGACGCCGTTTCGCTACGAGGCGCAGGCACAGCGTCATTGTCCGCAGGACAGGGTGGTCTGGCTGGATTTTCGGAAGGGCGTCTACTACCGAAAGGGCCAGAAGCGGTACGGCCAGGGATTCGACGGCAGCTTCGTCTGCCAGACCGAGGCCCGCGACGGCCGCTATCGCCGCTCCCTGCTGGGCCTGCGCTGAGCGGATGTGCGCTCGATCGTCCGACTATTTCTGACCAGTCAGCCTCATCGGGACGTGCGGGGAGGTGCTGATGACTCGAGGGCTTCCGTCGGGATAGGTGCGGTGTCCGCGGATCAGCGATTCCAGAACCAGGAAAAACTTCTCGGCAAGCATTTGCGTCACCCTCGTTGGTGATGGCCTCTTGAAATAGGTCGAGGCGCCGAACTCGGAAATTCAATCAACTAGACGGGAGCGCGACCGTACCGGTCACGTTGCGTGCCGCGTCGCGGTGGTGCCGCGGGTTGGAAATTCGGAAGGGGAGTGTGGCGCTCAGGCGAAGGCCAGTGCCATGAGGCTCGAGCAGAGCAGGACCAAACCGCCGGCGGTCAATGCCAGGAAGCCGTCAGAGACCAGATCATGGTTGCGCATGGGACACCTGCCGCTCTCGTCTTCGATGCTCGGTCGGATCGATTAAAATTGTCCGAACGTGCCGTCTTGAAAGAGGTGATGCTTGCCTCTCGCGCGAGTGCCGTCAGGCCCTCGTGCGGTAGCCTTCAAACGCATGGGCCAGGAAGATCCCCGCGCTTACCAAGCCCATCAGTGCCGAAACCGTCTCGATCATCGTTAAATTCCAAATCCCGCCCTTGCATCCGAGAGAACGCGTGCGGCCTTGCACAGTCAAAAGAATTCCAGTGAAGCCGGCGACAATGGGGGTGGAGTGAGGATTTGGCGCAACAGAATGTCCGGGATGTTCCGTAGAACAACGGAAAAATGCGAACGTCCCGTTTACCATCCCGGCGGGATCGCTGCGCGCTCCCCATTTCCGCCGTGTTCGGGTTGCGTTATCGTTACCGCTTCCGGCGCGGTGGTGGGCCGCCTCGGATCAAAGGACCGGACGGGCTGCGCCGCTGCCAAGGCGGATTGGGCAGACCTCCGACGGAATGGTATTTGGGGCGAATGGGGATCCGACGGTCAGATTCGGTTTTGCGGGCCGCGCGCGGTGTTGCGGCGGTCGCAACCTGCGTTGCGCTTGCCAATTGCGCCTCCTCCAACAAATTCGCCAACCGCGTCGATCCGAAATACGGCGTGTCCTCGAGCCCCCGGGTGGTCGCTTTCGGCGAGCCGGTCCCGAAGGGCGGCGGCACCTACCGCGTCGGCAAGCCCTATGTCGTGGCGGGCAGGACCTACGTTCCGGAGGAAGACGTCAACTACCGCGCTGAGGGCATGGCGTCCTGGTACGGCGATGACTTCCACGGCCGCCTGACCGCCAATGGCGAGGTGTTCGACATGACGTCGCTGACCGCGGCGCATCCGACCCTGCCGATGCCGTCCTACGCCCGGGTCACCAACATCTCGAACGGCAAGTCGCTGATCGTCCGCGTCAATGACCGCGGGCCCTATCACGGCAACCGGCTCATCGACGTCTCGAACAAGGCCGCCGAACTCCTTGAATTCAAAGGAAATGGTGTCGCCAAGGTCCGTGTCGAATATGTCGGCCGGGCGCCGCTCGAAGGCTCCGACGACCGCCAGCTCCTGGCGACCCTGCGCACCGGCGTTCCGGCGCCGTCGCCCTCGATGGTCCGGGTCGCCTCGGCAAGACCCTTCGTGCCGGAATTGCCGGGATCGAGCCGCAGTGCCATTCGCGGCGACGTGCCGATGCCGGAGGGGCGGCCCTATAATCTCGGAACCACCTCCGCCGACATGGCCTCGCTCAATGCGACCTCGGAAATGTCGGCTTCGAGCCGCAGCCGGGGCCGGGCGCTCCAGAACGCCCGCGCGGTATCCTATGACACGGACGGCCGCTACGCCGCCGAGAGCACGTCCTCATCGGCCGACGGCGCCGCCGAGGCCCGCAGCATCCTGAGCGGTCGCGGGCTCTACTAGCCGCAGGCACCAAGCAAGCAGATCTGGCTGGCGGCGTCGCGCGCACCGGTTCGCCGTCATCTCCCGGGATCAGAACGGGATGCGTGCGCGTCCCGAGAACGTCCATATCTGCGTGTTGCCGCCGATGCCGCCGAGCTCGGCGCCGAAGCCGACCGCGGCCCCACTCGCCAGCCTGGCACCGATGCCGCCCGTAACCCGCGCCGACCAGCCCTGGAGCAGCGGTGTGGACGCCAGCGGTATGCCGCCCGCAGCGACGATCGCGGCCGCGTCGTCCTGGGTGAAGTAGTAGTCGGCATAGACGCCGGCATACGGCGCCAGCAGCACACTATCGAGCCACGGCACGGGATAGGAGATCCTGTTGCCCGCAGACGCACGGCCGCTCGAGAAGGTGCGGGCAGCCTGCTGGGTGCCGAGCGAATCGACATAGGCATTCTCATGCTCCCACAGCGCGTACACCTTGGCCGACGGCTCGATGGTGAAATTGGCCCAGTTGTAGGTGCCGGTGAAGCCGGTCGCGAACATCCAGCGATTGCCGTTGAAATTGCCCTGGGCCGTGCCGGCGGTGCCGTCATAGCCGATGCCGGAATAGGTCACCGCCACGTCGTAGCGCAGCGTCGGGATGATCTTCCAGCCGAGATAGGCGCCGACAGTCCAGCCGTCGCCCTTCAGCTTCCCGTTGATGTCGGTCTGGGTGTAGCGGAAGTTCTCGTAGCCGCCGGTCATACCGACCAGCAGGTTCGGCGCCGCCCGATAGGTCAGGCCGGACAGCAGGTTGATCTGCTGGCCGTAGAGCGTGGCCTGGGTTGCCCCCTGACCGATATTACCGGACGAGCCCCATCGGTCGATGCCGGTGCCGCGCACGTCGATCCAGAACAGCCAGTCCTTTTGCTGCTTGAAGCGCGCGACCGGCGCCGTGTTCGGCGCGGCCCGGTCGATGGCGGCGAAGGCGTCGTCGATCCGCGAGGCGCCTCGCGTGGCGCGGCCGCCCCGGCCGGAGCTTTCCCTCCCGGCATGGGCATTGGCGCTTTGGGACGCGGACTGGGGCTTGCCGTCATCCTCGTCACCGTCAGGCGCGGCGGCGAAGTTGACGCGCAGCCCGCCGGCGCCCGGCATGACGTATTGCCCGCCACTGCTGAACCCTTCCGAGATCGCGGTGTCGATCGCGCCGGAGATCGCCTGGCCGGAGTTTTGCGCCACCACCTTGGTGACGTTGAGCTGGAGCGCGCGCAGCCTGGCGCTGTCGGCGGGAATGTCGACTGACTGGGTCAGCGCCGGGGATGTCGAGGCATTGAAGGCGGGACTGCCGTTGTAGGTCGCCGTCATCGTGTGATTGCCGACGACGAGCGTCGTGGTTGCCAAGGTGGCGATGCCGGCTGACAATGTGGACGTGCCGATCGGTGTCGTGCCGTCGAAAAACGTCACCGTTCCCGTCGGCGTCCCGCCGGAGCTGCTTACGTTCGCCGTGAACGTCACCGACTCACCGTAGCTGCTCGGGTTCTTCGAGGAGGTGAGGGCCGTCGCCGTCGTGGCGGACAGATAAGTGAACCTGTCTGCGGCCGAGGTGGGCGATGCGCCACCGCCTGTCGTCACGGTGACGTCGACCGTGCCGGCGCCGGGCGGCGATGTCGCCGTGATCGACGTTGCCGAGTTCACCGTGAAGCTCGTTGCATTGTTGGTGCCGAATTTTACTGCGGTGGTGCCGGTGAATCCGGTCCCCGTGATTGCAACTGACGTGCCGCCGACCGCCGATCCGGAGGCCGGCGCAATCGAGGTCACGGACGGTGCGGGCGTGTAGCTGAATTGATCCGATGCCGATGTGGCTGATGTTCCGCCCGGTGTCGTTACGGTCACATCGACGATGCCGGTGCCGGTGGGCGAGGTTGCCGTAATCGAGGTTGCCGAATTGACCGTGAAGCTCGCGGCATTGGTTGCGCCGAACTTCACGGCGGTCGCACCCGACAGTGCAGAACCGGTGATCGTGACAGAGGTGCCGCCCGCTGCAGGCCCTGCGTTCGGCGAAACCGACGTGACTGCCGGCGCTGCGGCGTAGCTGAACTGGTCGGCAGCCGAGGTGGCCGACGTCCCACCTGGCGTCGTCACCGTGACGTCAACCGTGCCGGTGCCGGCAGGGGACGTGGCGGTGATCGAGGTCGAGGAGTTGACCGTGAAGCCGGTCGCATTCGTCGCGCCGAACTTCACGGCTGTCGTGCCGGTGAAGTTGGTGCCTGTGACGGTCACAGACGTTCCGCCGGCGAGCGGGCCAGCGGTCGGCGAAATCGACGTCACCGTCGGCGTGCCGAAATAGGTGAACTGGTCGGCCGCCGAAGTCGCGGACGTGCCGCCCGTCGTCGTCACCCTGACGTCCACGACACCGGCCCCGGCCGGCGAGGTCGCGGTGATCGATGTCGCGGAATTGACCGTGAAGCCCGTCGCAGCCGTTGCCCCGAAGGTCACGGCTGTGGCGCCCGTGAAGTTGGTGCCTGTGATGATCACCGATGTGCCGCCCACCGCCGGGCCCGATGTCGGCGAGATCGAGGTGACGGTCGGCGAGGGGATATAGGTGAACTGGTCCGCAGCAGAGGTCGCTGAGGTACCGCCGGCGGTCGTCACCCTGATGTCAACCGTGCCGGTGCCGGCCGGCGATGTGGCCGTGATCTGGGTCGCCGAATTGACGGTGAAGCCGGTCGCCGGCGTTGCGCCGAAGGTCACGGCCGTTGCACCGGAGAAGTTGGTGCCGGTGACGGTGACGGTGGTGCCGCCCGCACCCGGACCCGACGTCGGTGAGATCGAGGTGACGGTTGGTGCTGCGACGTAGGTGAATTGGTCGGCGGCGGAGGTCGCCGACGTGCCGCCCGTAGTCGTCACCCTGATATCAACCGTGCCGGTGCCGGCGGGGGACGTGGCGGTGATCGAGGTCGCCGAATTGACCGTGAAGCCTGTTGCCGCCGTTGCTCCGAACGTGACCGCGCTCGCGCCGGAAAGGTTTGTGCCGGTGATGACCACGGTCGTGCCGCCGGTCTGCGGACCAGCCGTCGGCGAGATCGATGTGACTGTCGGCGTGCCGACATAAGTGAACTGGTCGGCAGCCGAAGTTGCCGACGTTCCGCCTGGGGTCGTGACCCTGACGTCAGCCACGCCGGTCCCCGCCGGCGAGGTCGCCGTGATCGATGTCGCCGAATT
>NZ_LFJB01000062.1:0-41001 GCF_006658625.1 Bradyrhizobium sp. UNPF46 | reverse complement strand
GACCCGCGCCCTGGCTCCGACCCCGCCGCAGGCAGCGGCGGGTTTTTCCAATCCGCCACCACCGGGGGTCGATCAGCTCGCCCCATCAATGTCGCACGTGCTCGAACACCACGATCACACCGGTCGGCTCGGGCTCGTGCGCCATCAGGCGCGTCAGGTCGGAATCGCCCCAATCGGCGAGGCTGACCACTTCGCCGCTCTGGCGATCGGTTCCCAACGACGGGGTGGGTTCGAGGACCTTGAGGCCCATTTCGTCGACGAAGAAAGTGTGCTCGCCGAACATGCTGTTGAGCTGGGGCATGGCGGGATGCTCGTCGGGCAGCACCTGGGCGCCGAGTTGGTTGACGGTCTGCTTCACCTGGTCGGATGTGAGCTTCATGAGCTGCTCCGTTCTGTCTCCGGTTTCATTGGCCCGGGCGGGAGCGCGCGTTCCCCGCACCTTCGTCCGCCTGGCTCAACTGCGAACAGATGCTGCGCACGAATGTTCCTGTGAAATGTCTTTTCGTGATCGTGCGTTCCGTTCGCCGCACGCGCGGCACGAGATCGCCACAGGATGCACACGATCTGCCCGCGGCGGGCTCATCTGCAGCTTCGACGATCCTGATATCGCGATCCGCGCCACCACCGAGCAGGTCGTGCGCGGGAATGTTCTCGCGGTCTACGATTCGCTGCGGTTCTCGCCGACCGACAGTGCGCAGATTCGTGACAGATAGGTGTAGGGCAGGCCGGTCTCCTCGGCCCAGGCGTTGAACTGCGCCTGCACCTTGGCGAGATCGCCCTTCGACTTGACCTCTTCGGCAATGTCGAGACCGGCATCGCGCAGGCAAGCCACCACGTCCCCGGACGTCACAAAACCGTCCCAGCCGAGGAAGCGCAGCAGCATTTGCCCGGTGTTGCCACCGAGCCGGCTGCCGCGCTTGCTGAGGAGATCGAGCAGGCCGATCTCGTTGGACGGGGGCCATTTGGCCAGAAACTTGCCGAAGCTGCCGTGCTCCTTCGCAATCTCCAGCACGAAGCCGGCATTGTCGCGCACCGACATGATCTTGGCCGCGTTGCGCACGATACGCGCGTCGCGCAACAGGCCTTCCCAATAGTCCTCGGGCTGGAAGCTGAGCTTGGCCGGCTGGAACTGCAGGAAGGCCGCTTCAAAGCCATCCCATTTCGCATCGATCACGCTCCAGGCGAAGCCGGCGCAGAACACCCGCTTCGTCATCTCGGCGAGGACGCGATCGTCGCCAAGCTTCGCCAGACGCTTCAGGTCGGGCTTTGCCGGCATCAGCTTTTCCAGGGCCTTCGGCCCGCCCTTGCGCTTCTCGGCACGGGCACGAATGGTCTTGAAGGGGGGCATGCGGACACAGGCGGTTGAGGGCACGCCACGACATCAGAATTCGACGATCCGGTCCAGCCCTCGCGTTGCCCGCCCCTTGCACTCCGCAGCGCGCCCCAGCATGCTGGCATTCCCTGGATTGACGGATTGACGCGTAGAGGCGCCCGGGCTGGTCTGCTTCTTGCTTTATGTCGTTTTGAAATTCCCTGACATTTTTGGTCTCTCGCGACGGATTTTCCATGCGCTGCTTGGTCGTGGCCGACCTGCACTACTCGCTGCCGCAGCTCGACTGGCTGGTCGGCGCGGCGCCGCAATTCGACCTCTTGATCTTCGCCGGCGATGCGCTCGACATCGGCTCGATGGTGGATTTTCGCGCGCAGATCGTGGTGGTGAAGAAATACCTCGCGCTGATCGCGGCAAAGACCCGCGTGATCCTCTGCTCCGGCAATCACGACCTCGACGAGCGCAATATGGAGGGCGAAAAGATTTCGCGCTGGATCTCGGAGGTGCGCGAGCTTGGCATTGCCTGCGACGGCGACAGCCTCACCATGGGGGACATCCTGTTCACGGTGTGCCCGTGGTGGGACGGGCCCCTGGTCAAGCAGCGCCTCGTCGAGCAGTTGCGCGATGCCGCCGCCAACCGGCCGCAGCGCTGGATCTGGGCACATCACGCGCCGCCGGCGGATTCACCGACCAGCTGGGGCGGCAAGCGCTTCTTCGGCGATGTCGAGCTGGTGCAGTGGATCATGCAGTACCAGCCGTCGATGGTGATCTCGGGCCATGTGCATCAATCGCCCTTCATCACCAATGGATCGTGGTTCGACCGGCTGGGACAGACCTGGGTCTTCAACACCGGCCTGCAACCCGGTCGTTCCCCGACCTACATCGTGCTGGATCTCGATGCGGAGAAGGCGTTCTGGCTGGCCGCCGGCGAGGCGCAGTGGATCGATCTTGCCGCGCCGCTGAAGCGGCCCGCCCCTCCGATCGAGGCACCGCCCGACTGGCTCACATTCTTGGATCAGATTGCCGATCCGAGCCTGGCGAGACATCAAGCGGCGGCAGGTTGATCATGCTCTGCAGCACCTCGCCGACCATGGCCAGATGCGTGCCGTGGCCGGCATATTGCCGCTTGAGATCGGCAAGATAGGTGTTGGCGACGTTGAGCCGCTGCGCCAGCATCCTGGCGATCAGCAACGCGATGCCCGGCTCCTGCTTGAGGAACGAGGCGGCGTCCTCGAACTCATAGATGACGGCATCGGAGCAGGCCCGCACCGTCGCCGTATGCGGCAGGCCCAGCAGCACGGACATCTCGCCGAGAATCGCGCCGGGCTCTGTGACGGTGGCGACCACCATCTCGCCCTTGAGTACCTCGAGCTTGCCTTGCATCAGCACATAGAGATGGCCGCTGGTGCCACCTTCGGTGACGACCAGCGTGCCGGCGACAACCTGCCGTTCCGTTCCGCCGGTGCAATAATCCAGGACTGCGCGCATCTTGCGAAAGCTCCCATCGCTGGGGATACCCTACCCGATACTAGAGCACGATCCGTGCCACGCGGCAAATCAACGCTGGCGCAACAGGCACTTGGCGAAGTGGACCGACTGCCAGTCTCCAAGTCCGGTGTCGTCAAAGCCCGCCTTCTTGGCGAGGCCTCGCATCTCGGCGTTCGTGCGCGCCGTCTCGGCGGCGATCATCTCGTGGCCGAGATCGATCGCACGCGTTTCCATCGCCGTCATCATCTGAAGGCCGAGACCCCGGCGCTGAAAGGCATCCGCGACCGAGATGGCAAACTCGCCATGGCGTGCCGCCGCATCATAGGCGTATCGCGCTTCGCCGATGATCCGGCCCTGCCCGTCCTCCCTGAGCTCGGCGAGCAAGGTGAAATTATCGAGGCCGCCGCTCCTGGCGATGCATTCGGCCGCGACCACGCCGGGATCCGCTCGCGCGCCGCTGAAGCGCTTGTTGCGGGACGTCGTGGACAGGCCGGTGAAATAGACCGACAGGTTCTCCAGATCGGACGCGCTGGCGGTCCTGATGCAGACCATGCCCTTCGCTTCGGCCAGTTCGACCGGCTCGACGACTCCCGGAAACAGCTGTGACATGCGTGATGCTTTCGGCAGGTTGCTGGGACTTGCACACCTAGCCGAGGCCGCGCTCCGGACGCTTGGACGGAGCTGCCAATCATGCGGATGAAAACGAACAGCGCGTTCTCATGTGCCGCGCGTCACACACGGGAGAGCGACGGCACCTCCTCGAGCATGATCGCCTGGAGGCCGCCGAATCGGCGCTCGCGGCCGTGGAAGGAGGCCAGGGCCACGGCGAGATCGCCCGCGTCGAACTCGGGCCACATCCTCTCGGTGAAGTGCAGCTCGGCATAGGCGCCTTCCCAGAGCAGGAAGTCCGACAGCCGCTTCTCGCCCGAGGTGCGGATGATGAGATCGACGTCGCGCAAGCCGGCTTCGCCGGTGACGAGCTGCGAGAAGGCTTCACGAGTGATGCTGGTCAACGCTGCCGCCTTCGCCGCCGCATTCAGGATGGCGTCGCGCGCGGAATAATCGACCGCGATCCGCAGGTGCAGCGTGGTGCCATCGGCGGTGGCCTCCTCGGCACGGGTGATCGCCCCTGCGATGCCTTCAGGCAGGCGATCGCGGCGGCCGATCACGGTGAGGCGCACGCCGTTCCTGACCAGGCTCTGCACCTCGCCGGCGAGATAGAAGCGCAGCAGGGTCATCAGCGCGGCGACCTCGGCCTTCGGCCGCCGCCAATTGTCGGTGGAGAAGGCGTAGAGCGTCAGCGTGCCGATGCCCTGCTTGGGTGCGGCTTCGACGATGCGGCGGATGGTCTCGACTCCGGCCTCGTGGCCGCGCACGCGCGACAGGCCGCGCCGCGTCGCCCATCGCCCGTTGCCGTCCATGATGATGCCGACATGAAGCTTCTCGTCGCGGGACGCATCACTTTGCATTGCAAAGTCTCCGGTTAAAAAGGGGGAGGATCAGGTCGAGACGATACCGAGGCGACCGACCGGCGGCGCCTCGCGGCCGGCAGCCTTGGCGGCGTCGCGCACCAGGCGCTCGAGCACGGCGAGATAGTCGAGGAAACGGCGACGGCCGGTCTTGGTGAGACGGCAAGTCGTGTGCGGACGATTGCCCTCGTAGCCCTTGGTCACGTCGACGAGGCCGGCCTCCTGGAGCACGGCGAGGTGCCGGCTGAGATTGCCGTCGGTGAGGCCGCAGAGCTGCTTGAGGTCGGCAAATGCCAGCCCCTTGGGATGGGCCATCAGCGAGGTCAGAAGCCCGAGCCTCGCCTTCTCGTGGATCACGCGGTCGAGCCCCTCGTAGGAGAAGGGTGCGCTGTCAGTCTTCGACATCATGGTCTCCGGATGCGACGTGCAGAATGGCCGCCATCAGCGACTGCCCAATCACGAAGGGCAGTCCCATGGTCCATGGCGACAGCGTGTGGGTCTGGCTCGCGAGCACCACCACGGCGAAGCCGGACACGAAATACCAGGCGCCGGCGAACGCGACGGTGCGCGGCAGCGAGCGAACGGAGGCGAAGATGCCGATCGACACCAGGATCTGCCACAAGCCCGGCAGCAGCCACAGCGTCTCGCCCGCAAACTTCCACATCACCACCGCGAGCAGCACACCGGCAACGCCTGCCGGCAGGAATTGCTCGACTGCCTGGTGGATCATGGCGTCGGCGAGCCCCGAATGATGCCGGCGCGATCGCGCGCGCATCTCGATCCCGATCATCAGGACGGAGAGCGCAGCGGCGACGAACCAGCCGACAAAGAAGTCGAGCGGCTCGCCGGTGGGATCACCGAGCAGCCAGAATTGCAGGACCGCGGTAAGCAGCGCGACGGCGGCGGTCGCGGCCATCGTCGCCGGACCATAGCCGCGGAAGGCGGTACCGGCCGCGATCTGGCTTCGGATCGCCACGATGTCGGCCAGTGCCTTGTCGAGATCGCGCATTGGCAACGCCAGAACCTCGCTCCGCGCATGTTTCCCGGGCTTGTTTACCCGTTACTTTGTATTGCAAAGTATATAACGATGCAAAGTAAACGCAAGCCCGAAATGGCCGTGACGGGATTTACGCCGCGACAGACAACTGCCGGTTGCACGGACCGCGTTCCCGCAGATAAGATGCGCTCAAAAGCGTCCGGGGGCTGGTATGTGGCTTAGATCATTCATCGTTGCGTCCTTATTGCAGGTCGGCATCGCGGGAGTTGCGCATGCGGCGGGGCCGTTCGGCAGCGTCAATGTCGGCAATTGGATCGGCGGCGCCTTCAGCAACGACGAGACGGGCGCGTTCTCCCATTGCGCCGCGACGGCGCCTTACCTGAACGGCGTCATCCTGGTCGTCGGCTACAATTCCGTCGGCACATGGTCTTTGGCCTTTGCGAGCCCGAGCTACCGCTTCAAGCAAGGCGAGAACGCCGCAATCGACGTCATCTTCGACGGACAGGAGCAGGCCCGGCTGTTCGCCACGGCCAATCAGCCGAACATGCTCACGGCGGTCATGCCTACGAACGTGGTGCGCACGTTCCAGAAGGCAAACCTGATGGTGGCAACCAGCGGCCGCACCGTGCTGAATTTCGACCTGGCCTCGGCCGGAACGGTGATCACCGCATTGTCCAATTGCGTCACCAGAGTGAAGGCCGACGGACTGAGCAAGGCTGGCGACTTCGTCAAGAGTGCGGCCAAGCCAGCCGCCACGGCGGAGAAGCAGCCGTCACCGCCCGCGGGCAGCAAGGTTGCCAGGGCCAAGACCGGCACCGGCTTCGTGGTGAGCGCGAACGGTCACGTCGTCACCAACCACCATGTGATCGACGGCTGCGTCGGCGACATCAAGGGTAATCTCACCGGCGAGGCCTCGATGGTGCTGCGCGTCGTATCGAGCGACGCAAGCAACGACCTCGCTCTCCTGCAGGCGCCGTCGACGACGTTCAAGGACTTTGCGCGGATTCGCGACCGCTCTATCCGCTCCGGCGATTCCGTCATCGTCATCGGCTTTCCGTTCCATGGCTTGCTCTCGTCGGACTTCACCGTGACGACCGGTATCGCGAGCTCGCTCAGCGGCATGCGCAACGATACGCGCTTCCTGCAGATCAGCGCGCCAGTGCAGCCCGGCAATAGCGGCGGCCCGCTGTTCGACACCACCGGTCAGATCGTGGGCGTGGTCACGGCAAAGATCCCGGCCTTGCGCATCGCCGCCGCGACCGGCAACATTCCGGAGAATATCAACTTCGCCATCAAGACCGGCGCGCTGCGCGACTTCCTCGACAATTCCGTGGTGCCCTACCAGACCGCCGAGCCGAAGGGTGAGCTCAAAACCACCGACATCGCCGGGAACGCCCGGCCGTACACGATGCTGATCTCGCGCAACGCGACGGAGCAGGCGGAAGCGAAGCGATAACGGCACGAGGCGTAGCCCGGATGGAGCGCAGCGGCATCCGGGTTGCGAAGCCGGTCGATCCTCAATACGGCGCGGCCGGCCGCACGCGCCGCGGCGGCCGTGGTTGCTGCGGCTGCCCCTGACCGTAGGCGAAGCGCGGATTGCGATCGCAGTACAGCAGCCGGCCGGACACGCTGGCCTGGCATTGTTCATAGGTGCTGTAGGCGCATTCGCCGGGATAGTCATACTCGCCGCCCTGGGCGCACCATGGATAGTCCCGCGCGGCCGCCGGCGTGACGGTGGCGAAGCCGGCCAGGACCGCCGCACTGAACGTCAGCAGCACCAATTGCGTCTTGCGCATGATCCAACTCCTCTCCTGCTGGCCCGAGATACGGCGCCATCTATCATCAGGTTTCGCCGCGCCGTTTTATTCCAGATCAACGAAATAAGACACGCAAGAAAAAAGCCCTGCCAAACGGCAGGGCTCCATTCCCGGTCATCACAAGATCGCTACTCGACCTTGAGGCCGGCGAACTCGACGACCTTCTTCCACTTTTCGGTCTCGGCCTTGATCTCCTCGCCGAACGCCTCGGGGGTCTGCGCCCGCGGCTCGCCGCCGAGCTCGACCAGGCGCTTGGTCATGTCGGGCTCCTTCATCAGCGTGTTGATCTCGCTGTTGAGCTTGGCGATGATCTCCTTCGGCGTGTTCTTCGGCGCACCCATGCCGAACAGCGCGCTCGCCTCATAGCCCTTCACCGTGTCGGCAATCGGCTGCACGTCGGGAAGCTGCGGCGAGCGCTCCGTCGTGGTGACGCCGATCGCGCGCAGCGAGCCGGAGCGGATGTGCTGGATGATCGAGGGCATGTTGTCGAAGATCACCTGCACCTGACCGCCGAGCATGTCGGTGATCGCGGGCGCGGCGCCGCGATAGGGCACGTGCTGCATCTTGCAGCCGGTCATGGCCATGAACATCTCGCCGGACAGATGCACCGAGGTGCCGTTGCCGGACGAGGCCATGTTGACCTTGCCCGGATTGGCCTTCACGTATTCGATGAACTCGGCAACGTTCTTGGCCGGCACGTCCTTGTTGACGGTCATCACGTTCGGCACGCGCTGGAACGAAGCCACCGGCGCGATGTCGTTCACGAAGTTGAACTTGAGATTCTTGTAGAGCGAGGCGTTGATGTAGTTGGCCGGATTGACCAGCTGCAGCGTGTAGCCGTCGGGCTCGGCGTTGACGACCGATTCGGTGCCGATGTTGTTGCCGGCGCCCGGCTTGTTCTCGATCACGAATTGCTGGCCGAGCTTTTCCGAGAGCCTCTGGCCGATCAGTCGCGCCAGGATGTCGGTCGCCCCGCCCGGCGGATAGCCGACCACCCATTTCACGGGCCGGGCCGGATAATCGGCGGCAAGAGCCTTCGACAGCGGGGTGGCTGCAAGCGGACTGGCGGCGAGCAGGCCCAGCGCGGTACGGCGAGTGATCATCTCAAGGGTTCTCCCAACGTGTTGTTCTTGAAGCCAGATAGCTTGAAACCGGCGTCGGTGGGGTTGTAACAAAGCTTGCTGCAGGCGGAAAGTGCGCGGGGCGCAACGCGACGAAAGGATAAGGCATGCCGGTCAAGGTCGAAGCCCTCGATCATCTTGTCATCAACGTCGCCGACGTCACGGTCACCGCGGATTGGTACCGCAGGATTCTCGGCATGGAAGTCAAGGTGTTCGATCCGGGCGGCGGCAAAGCGCCGCGGACTTCGCTCGTGTTTGGTAACCAGAAGATCAACGTCCGGCCGCGCGATGCCGACAAGGTGGAGTGGTTCACCGCGGACCATCAGACCGCGGGCAGCGAAGACATCTGCTTCCTCACCTCGGCTGCGCCCGACGAAGTAGTGGCGCATTTGCAGGCACACGGCGTCGCGATCGAGGAAGGCCCGGTTCCCAAGCAGGGCGCGCGCGGCACGCTGCGCTCGGTCTATTGCCGGGACCCCGACGGCAGCCTGATCGAGATCTCGTCGTACGAGGACTAAGGCCGAAGCCGCTTCGGCGCGGCGAAGGCCCGGGCATCCACGTTCTTCGCGTGGCAAGACGCGGATGGCCGGGTCAAGCCCGGCCATGAGGGAGAAGAGAGCACTCCTCACAGCACGCCAACGCATCCCTGATTTGCGCCCCGCGTCATCCGATGGCAGGAAGACGCAATCATCAAAAGACAGCCGCCAGCAAGATGCAGGCTGCACGGGGAGGAGCCATGTCAGTTCATCAGACCGCCGGAATTGTCGGACCGTTCGACGGGCTCGACGTACCCTGGCTGCTCAAGCTGCGCGCCGAGGTCCGGCGCGATCATCCGTTCCTGATCTGGGCGCCGTTCGATGCGCCGGCGCGGCGCTGGAGCTATGGCGAATTTCACGAGCGGGTCGGCGCGCTCGCGGCGGGCCTTGCAAGGCGCGGCGTCAAGCCGGGCGAATATGTGCTCATTCATCTCGACAATTGCATCGAGGCGATGCTGGCGTGGTTTGCCTGTGTCGAGCGTGGCGCCATCGCGGTCACCACCAACACCCGCTCGGCGCCGGCCGAGATCGAATATTTCGCCGATCATTGCGGCGCCGTCGCAGCGATCACCCAGCCGGCCTATGCGGAGATCGTCGCGCAGAACTGCCGCAACATCCGCTGGATGGCGGTGACCTCGCATGACGCGGGCGTGGCGCCGGCGCAGGTGGTCTCGCGCGGCGACAGTTTCGACTCCCTGTTCGCCGACAGCGCGGACCGTCCGAAACGCGCGACCGATCCGCTCGCGCCATGCAGCGTGCAGTACACCTCGGGCACGACGTCGCGGCCGAAGGCGGTGCTGTGGACTCATGCCAACGCGCTGTGGGGCGCCAAGATCAACGCCGCGCATGAAGACCTGCATGCGAGCGACGTGCACCAGGCCTATCTGCCGCTGTTCCACACCAACGCCCTCGCCTACTCCATGCTGGCAACGCTGTGGGTCGGCGCGACGTGCGTGATCCAGCCGCGCTTTTCCGCGAGCCGGTTCTGGGGCGTCGCGCGCGAGCACGGCGCGACCTGGACCTCGACGATCCCGTTTTGCATGAAGGCGTTGCTGGAGCAGGAGATCCCCAGGGATCACAAATTCCGTCTGTGGGGCACCGCGATCAACGAGCCACCGGCCTTCGCCGCGTTCGGCATCAAGATGATCGGCTGGTGGGGCATGACCGAGACCATCACCCACGGCATCGTCGGCGAGGTCGACCAGCCCAATATCCCGATGTCGATCGGCCGCGCAGCGCCGGAGTACGAGATCCGCATCACCGACGATGACGGCCGGCCGACGGAGGTCGGCGGCACCGGCAATCTCGCGATCAGGGGCATCCCCGGCCTGTCGCTGTTCGCCGAATATCTGCACAACGAAAAGGCCACGCGCGAAAGCTTCGACGACCACGGCTTCTTCCTGACCGGCGACCGCGTCGAGCGTCTTGCGAACGGCTACATCAAGTTCGGCGATCGCGCCAAGGACATGCTGAAGGTCGGCGGCGAGAACGTCGCGGCTTCCGAGATCGAGCAGGTGATCGCGCTCGTGCCGGGCGTGCGCGAGGCCGCCGTGGTGGCGAAGTCGCACCCGATGCTGGACGAGGTGCCCGTCGTCTTCATCATTCCGCAGGACGGCGTCGCGGGGGCTGCGCCCGATCTGCAGGACCGGGTGATGGCGGCCTGCCGCAAGGGGCTCGCCGACTTCAAGCTGCCGCGCGAGATCAGGCTCGTCGACGACATGCCGCGCTCGACGCTGGAGAAAGTGGCAAAGGCGGAGCTGCGGAAGATGGTGGGGTGACGGCGTCGCCGAACGGCACACTGCCGTAGGGTCAGCAGAGCGAAGCGTGCCCACCAATCCGCGCGCGAACAGAGAGAGCTCGTGGGCACGGCGCTACGCGCCTTTGCCCACTCTACGGCACCGTTGTCAGAACGACCCCAGCGCCACCGGGCGGAACGCCTGCAACAGCTGCTGGTCGAGCTTGCCGCCCATGCCTTCCATCATCGTGAAGGCGCGCGAATGGGTGAAGGGCATGCGGTAGGCGCGCTTCTCGACGAGAGCCGCGTAGATGTCGACGATGGTCGTCAGGCGCACGATGTCGCTGATCTGGTTCGACGACAGGCCGTTCGGATAGCCGGAGCCGTCGAGGAATTCGTGGTGATGCAGCACCACGTCGAGCATCTCCGGCGGGAAGCCGCCCTGGGCTGCGAGCGCGTCGTAACCGCGGCGCGGATGCTGGCGGACTTCGGCCATCTCCTCGTCGGTCAGCTTGCCGGGCTTGTCGAGCAGCGCGGAGGGAACGAAGGCCTTGCCGACGTCGTGCAGCAGCGCGGCACGGGTCAGGCGGCGCTGGTCGTCCTCGCGCATGCCGAGATGCTGCGCGAAGGCGACGGCAAAACCCGTGACGAACAGACAGTGGCGATAGCTGCCGACATGGTGGCAGCCGACCGTGGTGAGCCATTCGCGCAGCGAGGAGTGCTTGATCGCCTTCAGGATCTTGCTCTCGGCGGCGATGACGTCGTCGAAGGTCAGGGGCACGCCGAGCGGCAGCTTCTCGAACATCTTGGCGAGCACCGCATGCGCCGCCTCGACGCCGCGGTTGAGCGTCTTGCCGCGATCGGTGGCGTCATAGACGGCGGTGTCCGGGAAGGCGGCGCGGATGCGCTGAAGAATGGCGTCGGCCTGCAGCGGCCGCGAAATGGTGTCGGTGGCGCCCAGCGCCCAGGCCTGCATGGTGCCGTGATGCAGCGCGTCGGCGAGCACGAACAGCCGCGGCATCGAACGATAGGCGTCGCCGCGCAGCTTGTTGCGCACCCGCTGCACGCTCTCGGGCGAACGCAGATTGATGTCGACCACGAGACCGGAGAGATCGCGCGCCGGCTGCTCGGGGATGCCCTGGGTGGTCACCGTCGAGACCTCGCCGACCGCCTTCAGGATGCTGGCGAGCTCAGTGCTCTCGTCGCTCCGGTCGGAGGCGAGCAGAAGCCGGCGTTTGGCGGCGGTTTTGGCTGGCGCGTTCATGACTACCCCAAAGCATGGGACTGGATTTGGCGTCAGCCTAAGCCGGATCAGGTTCTCTGGCCCTTAAGAGGCGTGCTCAAAGGAACCTTGCGGAATTGGGCGCAATTTTACGGATTTCGGGTTCCGCAGGGCTGCAAAGCAAAAGTGCGAAAACAACCCCATGCACAGTAGGATGGGCATTGATAAAAAAGGGGAATTTTGAGGCCCAAGTCTTCGTCATGGCCGGGCTTGTCCCTCCATCCACGACCTTGGTCCCGGGGTGCAAAGAACGTGGATGCCCGGGACAAGCCCGGGCATGACGGTGTGTGCGGATGCGAAGGGATCTCAAAACAAATCCGCCGGAGGCTGCCCTCCGGCGGATCGTCTCATTCGGCAATCACGCTCGGCATTACGCCTTCATGCTCGCCTTCACCGCCTCCGCCGTGATCGGCAGTGCCCGCACGCGGGCGCCTGAGGCGTTGAAGATGGCGTTGCCGATGGCCGGGGCGACCACGGTCACCGCGGGCTCGCCGACGCCGGTGGCCTTCTCGCCATTGGCGATCACGGCAACCGCGACCTCGGGCATCTGGCTCATACGCAGGGGCCGGTAGCTGTCGAAATTGGTCTGCTCGATGCCACCGTCCTTCAGCGTCGCCTTCTCGTACATCGCCAGCGACAGGCCCCACAGCGCCGCGCCCTCGACCTGGGCACGGATGTTGTCGGGATGCACCTGCGTGCCGACGTCGGTCGCGACCGTGAGCTTCTTCACGGTCACCGCACCCGACGGCGCCACCGCGACATGGGCGACGCATGCCGTCCAGCTCGCGGTCGCGCGCTCCTGTGACGAGACGCAGGCGACCCCCATGCCCTCGCCTTTCGGCAATGGCCTGGTGCCGTAGCCCGACAGTCCCATCGCGGCGAGCAGCGTGTTGCGCAACCGCTGCGCGCCGCCGTCGTTCTTGCCGGCGCCGTCGAGCAGCGAGATGCGGAACTGGGCGGGATCCTTGCCCGTGGCGGCCGCGATCTCGTCGATCATGCTTTCGACCGCCCAGAAGGTCCAGCCCGGCGCCACCGAGCGAAGCTGGCCGGAGGGCGTCGCATTGTGCGCGAGCTCGTTCTTGATCGCGCGCACATAATGATTGGGCACGGTGTAGAAGAAGTCCGCGCCATTGACCGTGAAGCTGTCGAGCGGGCCCTTCTTGTCGACCGAAGGCGTCAGGAAGTCGGGGATTCCCCAGCGCGCGGTCGGCCAGGCCGAGACCACGTCGTGGCTGAGCGCGACGAGCTTGCCGTCGCCGTCCACGCCGGCCTTCACTTTCTGGTAGGTGAGCGGACGCGAGAAATCCATCGTCATGTCGTTCTCGCGCGAGTAGATCACCTTGACCGGCTTGCCGACGGCCTTCGCCGCCTGCACCGCGGGGATCATCATGTCGGCATCGAGACGCCGGCCGAAGCCGCCGCCCAACCAGTGCTGGTGCATCACCACGAACTTGGGATCGATCCCGGCGGCACCCGCGGCGATCGCGCCGGAGCGCGTCGCGAACTGATTGCCGGAATAGATGTGCAGGATGTCACCCTTGAACTCCGCGGTGGCGTTCATGGGCTCCAGCGGCGCGTGGATGTTGATGCTGGTGGTGTACTCGGCCTCGACCACTTTCGCCGCCGTGCCGAAGGCCGCATTGGGATCGCCGTCCTTGACGAAGAACTGGCCGGAATCCTCCAGGCCCTGAAGCCGCTTGGCCTCGTCCAGCAGCGACTGGCTCGACAGCTTTGCGTTCGGACCGCCGTCATAGGCGATCTTCAGCGCATCCGCCGCCTTGCGGGCGTTGGCATAGGTGTTGGCCACTGCGACGACCCAGCCGGACGTGGTTCCGGTCTTGTCGTCGAGGATGACGGCTTTCATGAAGCCGGGCACCTTCTTGGCGTCACTGTCGTCGACCGACTTCACCGTGGCGCCGAAGCGCACCGGCGGGGTCACCACCTTGCCATAGGCCATGCCCGGCAGCATCACGTCGATGCCATACTTGGCCGTGCCGTTGGTCTTGGAGGGGATGTCGAGCTGCGGCACCGAGACGCCGATCATGGTGTATTGGTCGGGCGTCTTCAGCTTGATCGCCTTCAGCTCGTCCGGCGTGAAGGTCTTCGTCGCCTTGCCGCTCTTGACGATCTCGGCAAAGCTCATCTGCTTCTTCGACTTCGGATGCGAGACGATGGAATCGCGCACCACGAGCTCGTCCTTGAAATAAGGCGGCAGGCCCATGGCCGCGGCCGCGGCCTCCGTCAAGGCGATGCGGCCGGCGGCGCCCGCCCGGCTCATCGCCTCGAAATTCATCATGGTCGACCAGCTGCCGCCGGTGATCTGCGCGCCCAGAACGGGGTCGTTGAACTTCGGATCGTTGGAGGCGAGCTGCACGCGCATGTCGCTCCATTTCGCGCCGAGCTCCTCGCAGACGATCTGCGCCATGGTGGAAGCGATGTGCTGGCCCATGTCGGCCTTGCCGCAGGTCACGGTAACGAGACCATCCGGCGAGATCGCATACCAGACACTCGGCTCGAAACTGGCGGGAGCTGCGGCCGATGCGGACTCGATGCCGGGCACGCCGGCATAGCCGAGCACGAGCCCGGTCGCCGCGGTGCCGACGAGGAAGGAGCGGCGGCTGAGATCGGTCGTCTCGGGAGTTACGTTCTTCACGTGCTCGTTCATGTGGGCCTCCGCTCGCTGGAGGTGGCCGACGCGGTGCGCATCTCGGATGCGGCGCGCATGATCGCCTTCTGGATCCGCGAATAGGTCATGCAGCGGCAGAGATTGCCGTCCATATGAGCGACCACTTCCTCCTTGGTCGGATTGGGATTCTTCGCGAGCAGCGAGGCTGCCTGCATGATCTGACCTGACTGGCAGTAGCCGCATTGCGGCACCTGCTCGGCGACCCATGCCTTCTGCAAGGGGTGATCGCCCTTGGCGGCGAGGCCTTCAATGGTGGTGATCTTCTTGCCGGCGACGTCGCCGACCATGGTCTGGCACGAGCGCACGGCTTCGCCGTTGACGTGCACGGTGCAAGCTCCGCACAGCCCGGCACCGCAGCCGAACTTGGTGCCGGTCATCTGCAATTGCTCGCGGATCGCCCAGAGGAGCGGCGTATCGTTCGCCGCATCCACGGACATACTCCGCCCGTTGATGGTGAGAGTTGGCATAGGCGTCTTCCCCTGCCGGTGCATGAAGCCGCTTACGGCGGCAACTTGAATGGCGGACGCCCACCGGGCTGGCGCCAGCCTTGGCCGCGAGAATGATCGCGTTCAGCGGCGGAGGCAAATGCAATTTGGAACGTGTCGCAACTATTGGGGAAGCTCAGTGTTGTGCGTTGCGAGAACGAGGTTGAATGCAGCGGCTGAACGCAACAAGCAGAGCACTTGCACATGCACGCCATCGCGTTGAAGGCAGTTTCTTCGAGGTAACTTGGAGGGCTAGAGTGCAAACGTCACCGCGGGCGCCCCTTCTCCCCTTGTGGGAGAAGGTGGCGCGAAGCGCCGGATGAGGGGTTCTCTCCACTCGCAACACTGTTTGTGAGGATAGATACCCCTCACCCGGCTTCGCTTCGCGAAGCCACCCTCTCCCGCAAGGGGAGAGGGTGGACCGTCCCTGCGGCTAGAACAGAAAGAAGGGGCGAAGACTATGCCAAGGATTAATCGGGACGGCGTCAACATCCACTACGAGGTTCACGGCAACGGGCCGCCGCTGCTGCTCACACACGGCTATTCCTCGACGTCGGCGATGTGGCATGGGCAGGTCGATGCGCTCTCGAAGGATCACACGCTGATCCTGTGGGACATGCGCGGCCATGGCCAGTCCGACTATCCCGATGACCCCAAAGCCTATAGCGAAGCGCTCACGGTCGGCGACATCGCGGCGATCCTCGATGCGGTCGGCGCGAAGCGCGCCATCATCGGCGGCCTGTCGCTCGGCGGTTACATGTCGCTCGCATTCTACCGCGTCCATCCGGAGCGCGCCCGCGCGCTGCTGATCATCGACACCGGACCGGGCTTCAAGAAGGACGACGCGCGCGAGGCCTGGAACGCGCGGGCGCTCGCCACCGCCGACAGGCTCGATCGCGAAGGCCTCGACGTGCTGAAATCGGCAACGCGCGAGCGCGCCACCGCCAGCCATCGCGACGCCAGGGGTCTGGCGCTGGCCGCACGCGGCATGCTGACCCAGCGCGACGCGCGCGTGATCGGGCTGCTGCCCGACATCAAGGTGCCCTCGCTGATCGTGGTCGGCGCCGACGACACCCCGTTCCTCGCCGCGTCCGACTACATGGCGGCAAAAATCCCCGGCGCACAAAAGGTCGTGATCCCCGCCGCCGGTCACGCCGTCAACATCGATCAGCCCCAGGCTTTTGTTGACGCCGTCGAGCCTTTCCTGAAGAACTTGCCGGCGTAGGACGGTCAATCAGGAACGCAGGACCATGATGCGAGCGATATTTGCGATGGGCGCAATGGCCTCGCTGCTGTCATCGGCGGCACAGGCCGAACCGTTCGGCGCGGTGCCGCCGCGCCAGCCTTTCGTCGCGACCCTGTCGAACAACATACCGCTCGCCTTCGGCATGGATGCCGACCAGACCGCCCGCGCCCTGCGGCAACCGCTGCAATATGTGCGGGGCCGCCCCGGCAACGAGATCTACCTCGCGCTGCGCGACATCGGCGGCAGCGGACTGATCCCCACCCGCCACCGCCTGTTCCTGCAGTTCCGTCATGGGCGGCTGGCGGGATGGAAGGAGGATTACGGCGAGAACTGGATGTGGGAGTGAAATCTTCTCATGGTGAGGAGGCGCGAAGCGCCGTCTCGAACCATGCAGGCCCCGCTGCCACGTCACGGGCCTTTCATCCTTCGAGACGCGCGCGAGGAGCGCGCTCCTCAGGATGAGGGGAGACACTGAGTTCCGTACCAACCAAGAAGGACAACCCGCGTGGGACAAGACATCAAGCTGACGGCGTCCGACAATTTCCAGCTCGGCGCCTATCGCGCCGATCCCGGTGGCACGCCGAAGGGCGCGGTGGTGGTGATCCAGGAGATCTTTGGCGTCAATCACCACATCCGTTCGGTCTGCGACCGCCTCGCCGGAGAAGGCTATGTCGCGGTCGCGCCGTCGATCTTCGACCGCACCGCGCCGAACTTCCAGTCCGGCTATACGCCCGACGAGATCGCCGAGGCGCGCAAGTTCGTCGCCAACCCCGATTGGGCCGCGATGCTGCGCGACACCCAGGCCGCGATCGACGCGGTGAAGAGCGTAGGCCCGGTCGGCATCATCGGCTTTTGCTTGGGCGGCAGCATCGCCTTCGTCGCGGCGACGCGATTGACCGGCCTGAAGGCCGCGATCGGCTATTACGGCGGCGCGGTCGTGCGCTTTGCCGACGAGACGCCGAAGGTGCCGACGCAATTGCATTTCGGCGAGAAGGATGCGGGCATTCCCCTGACCGACGTCGAGACCATCAAGTCGAAGCGGCCGGATGTCGAAGTCTTCGTCTATCCCGGCGCCCAGCACGGCTTCCATTGCGACGAGCGCGCCAGCTACGACAAGACCAGCGCCGACATCGCCTGGCCGCGCAGCATGGAATTTTTCGCGAAGCATTTGACGAAGTAGCTCGCAGTTCTTTCCTCCGTCATTCCGGGATGCGCCGCGCAGCGGTGCAGGCCCGGAATCCATCGGGCCGCAGAATTTGTGGTGCGATGGATTCCGGGCTCGCGCTATCGCGCGCCCCGGAATGACGAGAGGAGGGTCGGGCTGAAGCCTAGAACCAGCGCTCGCCGACGAACACGGTGTCGCCGGGGTTCAAGGGGGTGCCGAGCGGCACCACGGCGCGCATGGAGCCGCCGTTCTCGGTGTGCGTGACGGTGACGACATCGCGCTTGGCGCGGGGCGAGAAGCCGCCGGCGATCGCGACCGCGCTCTCGACCGTCATGTTCGGCACGTAGGGATATTGGCCGGGCGCGGTGACTTCGCCGAGAATGAAGAACGGGCGGTAGGACTCGATCTCCACGGCGACCGAGGGCTCGCGGATGTAGCCGTTGCGCAGGCGCGCGGCGATCTCGCCGGCCAGGCCCGCCGTGGTGCGGCCACGCGCCGGCACCGCGCCGATCAGCGGCATGGTAATGGAGCCGCCGGCATCGATGGCATAGCTGTTGGTGAGACCTTCCTGGCCGTAGACCACGACGCGCAGCTTGTCGCCGGCATCGAGATGGTAGGAGGCGTCGTAACGCACCGGCGTCGCCATCGGCGCGGCGTAGCCGACCGGCATGGGTGCGGGCGAAGCGGCAAAGGAATTGCTGAGCGCCGCGATGGCGCCGCCGCCGTTGTTGGCAACGACGACCGGCTGCGGAGCGCCGTAGGGCTGGCCATAGGCCATGGAGTCGAGATCGGCGCGGGGCTGCATCACCGCGACGGGGCCAGCGGTCTGCATGCAGCCGCCAAGGGTCAGCGCGGCGGACGCTGCCAAGGCCACTGCCGAGATCGACGATCGAAACGCGCGTGCAACTGGCACCGGACCTATCCCTCGAAACGAGATGGCTCCAGTGATGCACCACTTATGGTTAATAAAGCGTTGAGCGGACACCGGTGACGGTAGCACCCTCCCCTGGAGGGGGAGGGTCGATCGCGCGTAGCGCGAGCGGGGTGGGGTGACAGTCTCGCGGCAACGAACAGTGCCCGAGTGGAGAGATCACCCCACCCCGTCACGCAATCTCGCTTCGCTCGAACGCGTGCCGACCCTCCCCCTCCAGGGGAGGGTAAGAAACACGCGCGGCGCGATAAGTTTGCGACTTACGCGCTCACACCGACGCCGATCGGGCAGGACACGCCGGTGCCGCCGAGCCCGCAATAGCCGGCGGGGTTCTTCGCCAGATATTGCTGATGATAGTCCTCGGCGAAATAGAATTCGCCTGCCGGCGCGATCTCGGTGGTGATGGCACCGAGGCCCCTGGCTGCGAGCGCCTTCTGATAGAGCGCTTTCGACTCGTCGGCCGCTTTCCTCTGCGCATCGGAAGTGGTGTAGATCGCGCTGCGGTACTGCGTGCCGACATCGTTGCCCTGACGCATGCCCTGCGTCGGGTTGTGGCTCTCCCAGAACGTCTTCAACAGCGTCGCGTAGGAGATCTTGCCCGGATCGAACACGACCAGCACCACTTCGGTGTGGCCGGTGCGGCCCGAGCAGGTCTCTTCATAGGTCGGATTCGGCGTGTGGCCGCCGGCATAGCCGACAGCGGTGGTGTAAATGCCATCGCCGAGCTGCCAGAATTTGCGCTCGGCGCCCCAGAAGCAGCCGAGCCCGAACACGGCCTCTTCGAGGCCGGCGGGATAAGGCGGCTTGAGCTTGCTGCCGTTGACGAAATGGGTGGTGGCGGTCGGAATGGCTTGTGCGCGGCCGGGCAGCGCCTCAGCTGCGCTCGGCAATGCGGTGGTCTTGCGCATGAACAGCATGATGGGTCTCCGAAACGAGCTGTCCGTCGCGCGAGCCAGATGCTCGGGCGCCGTGCTCGCGATGAGGTGGGAATATAGGTGTTTACGCGGGCGGGAGCAGCGTTGTTACGTCGCGCCTTGCAGCGCTCAATCCCGGCGGGAATTGAAAGCTCAATCCCGGCGGGAATTGGAAGGTCAATCCCGGGAATAGCCGATCAGCGGTTTCCGCGGGCGGAACAGGAGCATCAGCACGATGCCGAGAATGCCGAGGACGGCAAAGACCGGCTGATCCAGCAACAGGCGGATCACCGAGGTCCAGAGCCAGGGCGCCTTGGCCTCGACCCAGGTGCGGAAGGCGGACTGGCTGGCCTGATTGACGTCGTTCCAGAACTGGCCGAACCGGGTGAACCGCAGGGTCTGGTCGGCCACCCAGCGGGCGCCGTCATAGACCATGAAGATGAACCCGCCGGCGAGCAGCAACAGCCCAATCAGTCGGAAAAAGCCGCGGATCATGCCTCACCTTATATGGTCGTCCGATCGGAGGACCTAGACAAAACGCCGCCAGCCAATAGCCGGGCGACGGCAGAAATTCAACCTCTTCAGGGCGTTACGGCGCCCCCTGGAGCGCCCCGGGCCTGCTTTTCCAGCCCGGAAAGCGTTGACGGTGCCCAAGACCCTCTCTATAAGGGCGCCAACTGGCGGCGGGCGCAATCCTGCCGCCGCTGTTCTTTGAGCAGTTGCAGGCTTTTTGAAGCCTCATGTTCCGGGGACGGCCAGCAACCGAACACCCTAAATCCGAGCGTCGATTCCGCGGTCAAGCAAGCCGGCGCTACCCGACCAAGACGCGACCGGACCCCGCAAAGGACATTGAGACCATGGCCAATACCACTTCCGCCAAGAAAGCGACGCGCAAGATCGCCCGCCGCACCGCCGTCAACAAGTCGCGCCGCACCCAGATGCGCGGCGCCGTGCGCACCGTCGAGGAAGCCATCGCGACCGGCGATCGCGCCGCTGCCGTGAAGGCGCTGGCGAATGCCGAGCCCGCCTTGATGCGTGCCGCGCAGCGCAACATCATTCACAAGAACAACGCCAGCCGCAAAGTCTCGCGTCTCACCGCTCAGATCGCCAAGCTCGCCAAGTAACTGGCTCGAGCAACCGCGGACCAATCGGTCGGCTGATCGATCGAACATCACACGCGTCAAACAGCCCGGCATCGCGCCGGGCTTTTTTGTTGCCGTCATATTCACGCAAGCGGTCACGTCGCGATCAATCTTCGATTGGAAGGTTCGCACCGCCTGCGCTATTCTTCGTTCCGTAGTTCTACCTGCCGATGCCGTGCAACAGCGGAAACTTTCTGCGTTGCGAAAACCCTTGTGCTGCGGGCGTAAGTTGAATTCGCGCGCGCGAGTTCTGCACACCGTAGATACACCGGAACGCATCTCGCGGTGGAGTTACCCTGTGAAACGAGACTCAAAAAACGATGTCTCGCTAATCACTTATCGACATAGCGACCGCAAGCATTTGGAAAAATCGCCCCACGCGTCGAGTGCGTGACAAATTTGTAAAAAAAATTGGCGGCGGCGGAGAATTGTCACATGAGGCGCGGCATTTTCGATTCTGTGCACGAATCCAAAAACTTGCTCCAAAGCCTGTGCACAAGTCGCGCGCGGCATTAACCGAGGTCAAGTTTTTTTGGTGGCTCAAGTGTGAATCAATTCGTTGCGAGTCTTTCCGCTTAGTGTATTCCTTAAGTCGTCAGCGGCGCCCACGATCTTCAGACCAGCGCGGTTTAGGAAACGGGGCGAGCGTGCAAATCGGCGGCGGTGTGCACGTAGGCGACGCTTCAAAAAGCGATGTCGGATCCAAAACCCATAGCAGCATGGGAATGGTAGTTCTTTGTCTGAATGTCTCCAAGCGGGATCTTCCCGCCTCGCGCCTGGCGCGCATGAGAGACATCGCAAAGCTACCCCGGCACGCAAGGCGGCGAAGCCGAGCGGACGACTAGTACAGACGGGCAGGACATCTGCGACTGAAGCGTTTCAGGGGCGGTTGTCTTTCACACGCAGGACCTTGCCGTGAGCGATCACGGCGGGACGGGGAGGTATCATGTCCTACGGATTCAACGCGGTATTGACACAAGTTCCATCGTTCAACGATGCCGTCTCCGATCCGTCCTGCGTTCAGCCTCCGACGTGTGACGGCGCGTCGAGTACGCGCTGACCTCGCGAACTCTCCATCTTCGACATCGCTGATCTGACCGCGGCGTATCCGCCGAGCGGCCGAGCCATGTCTGATGCTGGACTCGCTTGAGGTCGCGCCATGGCAGGTGACTCTGCATGGCGCTCACCACGCAACCTTATCTCTCAAGAAAAGTTTTCTGACGATGACAATGGAACAGGATCGCTGGTCACGCGTGAAGGGTCGGCTGCGCTCGAGCGTCGGCGAAGACGTTTATACCAGCTGGTTTGCCCGCATGGATCTGGAAGGCGTGCAGGACGAGAGCGTGCGGCTCTCGGTGCCCACGCGCTTTCTGAAGAGCTGGATTCAGGCTCATTATGCCGAGCGCGTGCTGTCGTGCTGGCAGGCCGAGATGCCGGAAGTGCATCGTATCGACCTCACCGTCCGCTCCGCGGTGCGCCCGGTGGTGCAGCCGAAGGAAGCCCCCGCGCCGGTCGAGACGCGCCGCACGCCTGCGCCCGAGCTGCGCTCGACCGCGACCGCGCCGGTCTCGGCCAATCATGACGCGCTCGGCGGCTCGCCGCTCGATCCGCGCCTGACCTTCGCGAGCTTCGTCGTCGGCCGCTCCAACACGCTGGCCCATGCGGCTGCGCGTCAGGTCGCGGAAGGTCGTCGCGGCGACCCCGTGATGTTCAACCCGCTCTACATCCATGCCGGCGTCGGCCTCGGCAAGACTCACCTGCTCCAGGCCGTGACCTGGGCCGGCAATTCCGGCAACGAGCGCAAAGTGCTGTATCTCACGGCAGAAAAATTCATGTACGGCTTCGTCGCCGCGCTGAAGACGCAGACGGCGCTGGCCTTCAAGGAAGCACTGCGCGGCATCGACGTGCTGGTCATCGACGATCTCCAGTTCCTGCAGGGCAAGTCGACCCAGGCCGAGTTCTGTCATACGCTGAACGCGCTGATCGACGCCGGCCGCCAGGTCGTGATCGCGGCCGACCGTCCGCCGTCGGATCTCGAAAGCCTCGACGACCGCGTCCGCTCGCGTCTTGCCGGCGGTCTCGTGGTCGAGATGGGCTCGCTTGGGGAAGAGCTGCGCCACGGCATTCTCAAGTCGCGCGTCGCGGCCGCCCGCGCCCATCATGCGACCTTCGAGGTGCCCGAGGAGGTACTGACCTATCTGGCCCGCGCCATCACGCATAACGGCAGGGATCTCGAAGGCGCGATCAACCGGCTCCTGGCGCATTCCAAGCTCAACAATCGTCCTGTTACGCTGGAGATGGCCGAGCACGAGGTGCGCGACCTGATCCGACCGCAGGAGCCGAAGCGGATCAAGATCGAGGACATCCAGCGCGTGGTGGCGCGGCAGTACAACGTCAGCCGCTCCGACCTGTTGTCGTCGCGCCGCACCGCCAATGTGGTGCGCCCGCGCCAGGTGGCGATGTATCTCGCCAAGACGCTGACCCTGCGCTCGCTGCCCGAGATCGGCCGCCGCTTCGGCGGACGCGACCACACCACGGTGCTCCACGCCGTGCGCAAGATCGAGGCCCTGGTCTCCAAGGACACCGCCTTGTCGGAGGAAGTGGAGTCGCTGAAGCGCCAGCTTCAGGAATAAACGCCTATTTCTTCTCTTCACCTCTCCCCGCAGGCGGGGAGAGGTCGGAATGCGCGCGCAGCGCGGATTCCGGGTGAAGGGGGTACAGGTCCATCGACAGGCTCCCCCGCGGAGAGAGGCCCCTCACCCCAACCCTCTCCCCGTAAGAACGGGGCGAGGGAGCGCACCTCTGTCTGGGCGACGGGTGGTGTTCTGCCTGTAAATCGTGGGGAACTGCCTCCCAATCCCTTGAATTGGATGGCTTTCCGCGCCACCTTGCGCGACCCTGACGGCTTTGGTCATATCGGTTGGATGATCCGGGCCTACCGGGGGTCATCGGTGCCGCGGCGGGCTTTTCGACCGCCCGGCTTCTTCAACATGATGTTTTCCTGGGGATCGGGCGAGTAGTGCAATGAAGGTTACGGTCGAACGCGCGCAACTCCTGAAGTCACTGGGCCATGTCCACCGCGTGGTCGAGCGCCGCAACACGATCCCGATCCTCGGCAACGTGCTGGTCCGCGCCGAGAACGCCAAATTGTCGCTGAAGGCGACCGACCTCGACCTCGAGGTGACGGAAACGCTTCCGGCGGAAACCGCGACCGCGGGTTCCACCACCGTGCCGGCGCACATGTTCTACGACATCGTGCGCAAGCTGCCGGATGGTTCGCAGATCGTGCTGGAGGCCGACGGCGACCGCGCCGTGCTGGCGATCCGCGCCGGCCGCTCGCGCTTCACGCTGCAGACGCTCCCCGAGAATGATTTCCCCGATCTGGCCGCCGGCGACATGTCGCATTCCTTCTCGCTCGCCGCCAAGGACGTCAAGCGGCTGATCGACCGCACCCAGTTCGCGATCTCGACCGAAGAGACGCGCTATTACCTCAACGGCATTTATCTGCACGCGGCCGGCACCGCGAAAGCCGCGACCTTGCGCGGCGTCGCCACCGACGGCCACCGCCTCGCCCAGCTCGATCTCGTGCAGCCCAAGGGCGCCGAGGGCATGCCCGGCGTGATCGTGCCGCGCAAGACCGTCGGCGAGGTGCAGCGCCTGATCGAGGACACCGACGCCGAGATGACGATCGAGCTGTCACAGGCCAAGATCCGCTTCACCATCGGCAACGTCGTGCTGACCTCGAAACTGATCGACGGCACCTTCCCCGATTACGGCCGCGTCATTCCGCAAGGCAACGACAAGGAGCTCATCGTCGACAAGAAGGACTTCGAGAACGCGGTCGACCGCGTGTCGACGATTTCGAGCGAGCGCGGGCGGGCGGTGAAGCTGTCGCTGTCGCCGGGCAAGCTGGTGCTGTCGGTGACCAACCCGGATTCCGGCAGCGCGACCGAAGAGCTTGAGGTCGAATACGCCTCCGACGCCCTCGATATCGGCTTCAACTCCCGCTACCTGCTCGACATCGCCGCCCAGATCGAAGGCGACGTCGCAACGCTCAAGCTCGCCGATCCCGGCTCGCCGACCCTGGTGCAGGACCGCGACGACAAGAGCGCGCTGTACGTGCTGATGCCGATGCGGGTGTGAGGGTATTTTCCCTCTCGTCATGGCCGGGCTTGACCCGGCCATCCATCAAACAAGATGACCTATTGGGTGTACATCCTCGCTAGCAAGCCCGGTGGAACACTTTACATCGGCGTCACCAATAATTTGATCCGACGCGTCTACGAGCATCGCGAAGGCCTGGCAGATGGCTTCACCAAACGTTACGGGGTGAAGACCCTGGTCTATTTCGAGGCGCACGACACGATCGCGACTGCCCTGCAGCGCGAAAAGAACATGAAGCACTGGTCACGCGAGTGGAAGATCGATCTGATCGTGAAGAGCAATCCCGCGTGGCAAGACCTATATGATGAGATAGCCCGCTGACGCGGGCGATGGATTGCCGGGTCAAGCCCGGCAATGACGAGCAGAAATGACCCCCTCCCGCATTCATCGCCTGACGCTGACGCATTTTCGCAATTATCGGGCGGCGGGGCTCGAGACGGCGGCTGACCTGGTGGCGCTGGTCGGGGCGAATGGCGCGGGCAAGACCAATTGCATCGAGGCGATCTCGTTTCTTTCACCCGGGCGCGGCTTGCGGCGCGCCACGCTGGAGGACGTCGCCGACAACCAGGGCGACGGCTCCTGGGCGGTGTCGGCGCAGGTCGAGGGCGCGCTGGGGCTGGCGACGCTCGGCACCGGCATCGAGCCGCCGCGCGCAGATAGCGCCGTAACCCGACGCTGCCGCATCGACCGCGAGCCGGTGGGTTCGGCGAGCGCCTTCGGCGACCACATTCGCATGGTCTGGCTGACGCCGGCGATGGACGGGCTGTTCATGGGGGCTGCCTCCGAACGCCGGCGCTTCTTCGACCGCCTGGTGCTCGCCATCGACAGCGAGCATTCCAGCCGCATCAATGCGCTGGAGCGTTCGTTGCGCTCGCGCAACCGCCTGCTCGAGACGCGCAATTACGACGACCATTGGTGCGACGCAATCGAGCGCGAGACCGCCGAGCTTGCGGTCGCGGTGGCGGCAACGCGCGGCCAGACCGCGGCCCGCCTGACCGGCATGCTCAACGCGCGCGCGCAAGCCTCCGCATTTCCGTCGGCTCGAATCGCGCTCGACGGCTGGATGGAGAACGCGCTGCTGACCGAGACGGCGACGTCGGTCGAGGACCGCTACCGCCAGATCCTGCGCGACAACCGTCCACGCGATGCCATTGCCGGCCGCACCACCGACGGTCCGCATCTCACCGATCTCCAGGTGATCTATGCGCCGAAAAGCATGCCGGCGCGGGACGCCTCGACCGGCGAGCAGAAAGCTCTTCTGATCGGCCTCGTACTGGCGCATGCGAGCCTGGTCGCCGAGATGACCGGCATCGTGCCGCTGCTGCTGCTCGACGAGGTCGTGGCGCATCTCGACCCCAGCAGGCGCGCGGCGCTGTTCGACGAGTTGAAGAAGCTTGGCGCGCAGGTCTGGCTGACCGGTGCCGACCCGGCTGCCTTCGCCGAGATCGGCGCGGGAGGCGAGGTGTTTGACGTCGAGAGCGGACGAGTCTCCGCCCGGCGCTAGAGGCGGCATTGAACCCGCCCGTTTCCGTCAGCGACTAGCTGCTTGAGGCCGCAACACGCGGCCATCGCGCGACCATCTCGGACACCCGCGCTATTCTTGGAGCATTGGCATGACGACGATGAGGCATGGAGCGCAAGCTCCGGCACGATGGCAGTTGTTTGCGTGTGGCCTTGCGCTCCTCGCAAGTTGCCTGCTCGCTGCGAGCGCCGGCGCCTTCGTGTCCAATCTGCCGCCGCTGTTCTCGGCCGCACTCACGCTGGACCCGGATGCCAAGCTGCCCGCGCCGACCAGCTTCAGCTACCGCGGCATCCACACCACCGTGATGCCCGGCGTCGAAACCCCGCTGCGGACGCGGCTCGAAGCCCGCGTGCCTGCCGAGCTCGGCGACGTCCTCACCTTCTATCGCTCCGAGCTCGGTAAGCTCGGCTGGCAGGAGAGACCCGAGGGCGCCGAGACGGCGGCCGATCACGTCCAGCTCGCCTTCGCCTCCCCGCTGGGGCCGGCCGCACTGGAGCTCGCCCGCAAGGACGGCGGCACCGCGATTCATCTCGTGCAGAAGAATGCCGATGCGGCGGCCCGGGCGAACGTCCTGCCCGAGCCCGGTCAGGCAAAGCTGGTGTTCAGCAATATCAGCGGGACCGACGCCGTGCTCACGATCGATGCGCGGACCGTCACGCGCGCCGCCGGCACGCACGCGGTGTCGCTGGATCTGGCGCCCGGCAAATATTCCTACGAGCTGCGCGTGCCCGAGCGTTCAGCCGCCACGAAGACCCTGACCGTTGCGGCCGGCGATGCCTGGGAGGTCACGGTCGGGCGTGACGGCGAGGCCTGGCCACCGCTGCAGCTTTACTGAACCTTCGCAGCCCTCCCAAGCCTTGCGCGATCTTTGAACCTCACGGGTTCCTGCCGCGACTTCTGGTCATAAGCCGCGCCGACGGTGTCGCGGCCTGCAATTGCGCGCGAGCCGATGCGCCGCGCCACGCCCCTGGAGAAGTGACGATGTCGAGGATGACGCGCGGGACGCAGGTCCCGGCACGATGGCGACTGCTTGCATGCGGCCTCTTCCTGGTGGCGAGCTGCTCGGTCGCGGCCGCCGCCGACGCGGGTATCGTCGACGTCCACGCGCTGCCGCAGCTCGAGGGCGCGGTGGAGGACACCTCGCGCCCCGATCCCTACCGCGTCGAATATCGCGTGCCGACGCCGCAAGCCGTGACGTTGCAGGCGGTACGAAAGCTCCTGATCGCCGAGGGCTGGGTGCCCTATGTGCTGCCGCTGGAGGAGAAGAGCACCACGCTGAAATTCAAGAAGGGACGGCAGGGCCTTTCCGTTCACTTCACGCAGGCGCTCGGCCGGCCCGATCAGTCCGTGGTGTATTACACGACCGACCGGATCTATTCGAACGTACCGTTCCCCGACGGCGCGAGCGACCTCGTGTTCGACGGCACCAGGCCCTATCTCGGCTGCATCGCACCCGGCGCGCTCGATGCCACGTCGGCGTTCTACACCAGCCAGATGGAGGCGATCGGCTGGCGCAAGCTCACGGCTGAAACGGCGGCGCGCTGGACGACGGCAGCCCTCGACGAGACCGTTCCGAACGGCGTGCGCGCCTTCTACGACCATCCCGAGGGCGACACGACGCAGTTCTACAAGCAGAAGCCGGTGATGCTGACGCTGACGCGCCGCGACGACGGCCGGACCGATGTCGACATCCGGATCGCACCCTTCGTGCTGCCCGTCGATCTCAGCGCCGATGGCGATGTTGCCGGCCTGCCGCGGCCGAATCCGACCAAGACGGCGAGAGGCCTCGGCAGCGCGACGTCCAACAAGCGCGAGATGAGCGCCGCCGCGATGGCCGAGCTGCCTGCCGTGCTCGCCTTCTACCATCGCGAGCTCGCCGCGCGCGGCTGGCAGGAAGATGGCAGCGCGCCGCTCGCCCCCGGCGACGACGTCGCGCTAAAGATCTCCAACGCCGAGGAAACCGGCCTGCTGCGCCTCGGCCGAAAATACGACTTCACCATGGTCAGCCTGACCGCGCAGCTGAAGGAATCCGCGCTCGCCGCCCGCGCCAAGGCGAAGAAGGAAGCGGACGAGAAGTTCATGAAGGACGCCGAGGCGATGGCGAGGCAGGTCATCGCCGCCGACGAAGCGAGGCGAAAGGTGCAGGCGGCCACGCTGTCCGATGCGCCGCTCAGCGCGCTTGCCGACAGCAAGACGCCGGTGCCGCTGCCCGAGACCGCCGAGGGCGTGAAATTCGAAGGCGACGGCGGCCATCTCGAATTCTCCTCCACCTCGAGCGTCAAGGCACTCGCCGCGTTCTATCGCGCATCGCTCAAGCCCGCCGGCTGGAAGGAGCAGCCCTCCGTCATCAACCAGCCCAACATGGCGGTGCTGGAATTCTCCAAAGCCGGCAAGTCGATCTCGATGACCGTGATGCAGATGGGCCCGAAGGTGAATGTCAGCGCGAGCGGATCGGGCCTGGTGATGGCGGCAGCCAAGCCGGCGGCAATGCAGGAAGTGCAGGCGAAATCCTCCGAGCCGCTCAAGCCGGACCCTGAATCCCAGCTCCCCGTGCCGACGCAGCGGTCGTCGACGTCGCTCTCCACCACCAAAATGCCGGGAAGCGAGATGCCGTTCCGCCGCGAGCTGGCAGCCAGCATCCCGGCCCCGCTCGGCGATGTCCTGGCCTTCTACCGGGCCGAGCTTTCCAGGCTCGGCTGGCAGGAGAAGGCCGACGGCGCCGCCGTGTCCGCCGAACGCGCGCAGATCGACTTCACCTCGCCGCAAGGCCCGGCCGTGCTCAGGCTCGGCCGTGCCAAGGGCGAGACCACGGTCAGTCTGGCGCAGAAGAATCCGGATGCCGCTGCCAAGGCCGACATCATGCCGAAGCCCGGCCAGGCCAGGCTGATGCTCGGCAATATCGGGGCGAAGGACGCCTCGCTGACGATCAACAAGCAGACGGTGAAGATCGCAGCCGGCGCCGGCGGCCCGCAATCGCCGAAGGGCCCGATGCTCGACCTGCTGCCGGGCACGTATCAGTACGCCCTGCGCATGCCCGGGCGCCCGGCCCACACCGAGAGCCTCACCGTGGCCGCAGGCGACGCCTGGGGCCTGATGGTGGGTCCGACCGGCGAAGTGCTGCCGCTGCAGATGTACTGATCTACCGGCCCGCTGATGCCGAGAACGAACATGACGACGATGAAGCCCGTGATGAGAGGTCCGGCACGCCGGTTGCTGCCGCTGTGCGGTCTCGCCCTTCTCGGGGGCGGCCTGATCGCCACGAGTGCCGGCGGATGGATGCCGCATCTGTCACCGCGCACTTCGGCTGCACTCACGCCGGCGGATCCCGACGCCGACATGCCAGTACCGAAGCAACACAGCTCCTCCAGCTCCAACACGACCCGTGTGACCGGCATCGAAATCCCGCTGCGGGTCGGCCTCCAAGCCCATGTGCCGGCCCAGCTCGGTGCCGTGCTCGCCTTCTACCGCACGGAGCTCGCAAAGCGCGGTTGGGAGGAAAAGCCTGATGGCACTGTTGTTGCCGCCGATCACGCGCAGCTCGCCTTCGTCTCCCCGAAGGGCCCGGCAACATTGAAGCTTGGCCGTGCCAAGGACGAGACCATTGTCGACCTGGTGCAGCGGAATACGGAGGCCGTGGCCAAGGCCGACTTCCTGCCGATGCCAGGACAAGCGCGGCTGATCTTCGGCTATCTTGCGCCCGACGTGGCTTCGCTCGCGATCAACGATCAGACCATCAAGATCGCGGGCGGCGAAAATCACCCACAAACGCTGGATCTGCCGCCCGGCACGTATTCCTACCAGCTGGTCGTGTCGGGTTATACGTTGCGCTCCGATACCATCACCGTGGCCGCAGGCGAGACATGGTCCCTCCGGTTGGGTGACGGCGACAGGAAGCCGGATCAGATCTACTGACCCCGGCGGCCTGTTCCGGGACACCACGGCACGTCGGAACAGGCCTCCGCGCCCCCGCAAAATCCACGCCTTTGACGGCCCAAAAAGGGGCCTCGAATCGGGCTTTTCGCGAGCCCCGGAATCGGCCTTCGAACGCCTTGAAAACCGGCCCAAAAACCCCATCTAGTCAAAGGGTTGCCGGGAGATACTTTGCGCTAGGCGCTAAGCGTCTTTCATGGCACAAATAGCCTCACATCAGCGCCTTTTGCGCGGCTGATTCGGGCGACATCTCGAAGGCCTCTCATGACAGAACCTGCTCGGCAGACGCCTGCCGAAAACGAGCCCTCAAATCCGAGCGATTACGGGGCGGAATCGATCCGCGTGCTCAAGGGTCTCGATGCCGTCCGCAAGCGCCCGGGCATGTATATCGGCGACACCGACGACGGCTCGGGCCTGCACCACATGGTGTACGAGGTCGTCGACAACGCGATCGACGAAGCGCTTGCGGGCCACGCCACGCGCGTCGAGGTGATCCTCAACGCCGACAATTCCGTCACCGTGCGCGACGACGGCCGCGGCATTCCCGTCGACATCCACAAGGGCGAAGGCATCTCGGCGGCCGAGGTCATCATGACCCAGCTCCACGCCGGCGGAAAGTTCGACCAGAACTCCTACAAGGTTTCCGGCGGCCTGCACGGCGTCGGCGTCTCCGTCGTCAACGCGCTGTCCAGCAAGCTCGGCCTGCGGATCTGGCGCGACAACAAGGAGCACTATATCGAGTTCGCCCATGGCGATGCCGTGGCGCCGCTCAAAGTCGTCGGCGAGGCGCCGGGCCGGCGCGGCACCGAGGTGACGTTCCTCGCCTCGACCGAGACCTTCAAGAACATCGAATATGATTTCGCGACGCTCGAACACCGCCTGCGCGAGCTCGCCTTCCTCAACTCCGGCGTCAACATCGTCCTCTCCGACATGCGCCACGCGGTCGAGAAGCGCGAGGAGATGCACTATTCCGGCGGCGTCGAGGAATTCGTCAAATATCTCGACCGCAACAAGAAGGCGATCGTGCCGGCGCCGATCATGGTGCGCGCGGAAGCCAACGGCATCGGCGTCGAGGCTGCGCTGTGGTGGAACGACAGCTACCACGAGAACGTGCTGTGCTTCACCAACAACATCCCGCAGCGCGACGGCGGCACCCATCTGGCCGGCTTCCGCGGCGCGCTGACGCGCCAGGTCAACGGCTATGCCGAGGCCAACGCGAAGAAGGAAAAGATCGCGCTGACCGGCGACGACTGCCGCGAAGGCCTCACCGCCGTGCTGTCGGTGAAGGTGCCCGACCCGAAATTCTCGTCGCAGACCAAGGACAAGCTGGTGTCCTCGGAAGTGCGTCCCGTGGTCGAGAACGTCCTCAACGAGGCGCTGCAGGCCTGGTTCGAGGAGCATCCCAGCGAGGCCAAGATGATCGTCGGCAAGGTGATCCAGGCCGCCGCCGCGCGTGAAGCTGCGCGAAAGGCGCGCGAGCTGACGCGCAAGAGCCCGCTCTCGGTCTCCTCGCTGCCCGGCAAGCTCGCCGACTGCCAGGAAAAGGATCCCGCGAAATCCGAGCTCTTCATCGTCGAGGGTGACTCGGCAGGCGGCAGCGCCAAGCAGGGCCGCAACCGCGAATTCCAGGCCGTGTTGCCGCTCCGCGGCAAGATATTGAACGTCGAGCGGGTACGCCCCGACAAGATGCTGGGCAGCGAGCAGATCGGCACGCTGATCACCGCGCTCGGCACTGGCATCAGCGACGAGTTCTCGATCGAGAAGCTGCGCTATCACAAGATCATCGTGATGACGGACGCCGACGTCGACGGCGCCCACATCCGCACGCTGCTGCTGACCTTCTTCTACCGGCAGATGCGCGACATCATCGACGGCGGCTATCTCTATATCGCCCAGCCGCCGCTCTATAAGGTCTCCAGAGGCAAGTCCGAGCAGTACCTGAAGGACGAACGGGCGCTGGAGGACTATCTCATCGACGCCGGCCTCGACGACTGCGTCTTCATTCCCGGCACCGGCGGCGACCGCACCGGCCGCGATTTGCGCGCGCTGGTCGACGATGCCCGCGTGGTCCGCAGCATCCTGCGCAATCTGCACAGCCGCTATAACCGCAAGGTGATCGAGCAGGCCGCCATCACCGGCGTGCTGAACAAGTCGGTTTACGGCAACCTCGAGAACGCCACGGCCGCAGCGCAGTACATTGCGACCCGGCTGGACAGCCAGGCCGAGGAGGTCGAGCGCGGCTGGGTCGGCCAATTCGTCGAAGGCCAGGGTTTCCTGTTCGAGCGCACCGTGCGCGGGGTCAAGGAAGCGGCCGTCATCGACGATGCGCTGCTCGGCTCGGCAGAAGCCCGCAAGCTCGACGAGTACGCGCCCAAGCTCCAGGACGTCTACGCCCGCTCCGGCAAGCTGCGGCGGAAGGATAGCGAGCATGTGGTGCATGGCCCGTCCGACCTGTTCGAGGCGGTCACCGACTCCGGACGCAAGGGCATCACGCTGCAGCGTTACAAAGGTCTCGGCGAGATGAACCCGGAGCAGCTCTGGGAGACCACGCTCGACACCGAGGCGCGCTCGCTGTTGCAGGTGAAGGTCAAGGAGGTCGATGAGGCCGACGACATCTTCACCAAGCTGATGGGCGACGTGGTCGAGCCGCGCCGCGACTTCATCCAGGAACATTCCCTGAGCGCGACGATCGATATCTGAGGCCGGTTGGCTTTGGATTTCATCTCCCTAGCCAAGGCACTCGCTGTAACCTCTCCCCCTCCCTCCCCCGCGAGCGGGGGAGGGAGCGCACCACCTTCGTGGCAACACCCCCCTGAACCTCCCCACCGGCCACCGCGACAAAATGGCGTAGCTGGCACTGGAAGAGGTCCGAGCGAATGTTGCCGATTTTAGCTGACCAGCACCGAATGTATGTGCAGCAGGTTTTCGAAATGGCCGAACTTTTCGGCCTCGAAACCCGCAACAAGTATCGCATCCGCGACGAAAATGGCCGCGATCTGCTCTATGCGGCCGAACAGCAAAAAGGAATTCTCGGCTTTTTGTGGCGTCAGGCATTTGGGCATTGGCGCTCCTTTGAGGTCCATTTTTTCGACGGCGCCCGACAGCCGGTGATGCGCGGGATCCATCCCTTCCGCTGGTTCTTTCAATGTCTGGAGCTGCGTTCGCGCGACGGCCGCCTCATAGGAACCATCGAGCGTCAGTTTTCGATTCTCACCAAGACCTTCCATGTGCAGGATGCGCAGGGAAGAGTGGTGCTCGAGGTCAGCTCGCCATTTTGGCGCGTGTGGACCTTTCCGTTCATGCGCGGAGGGCGAGAGCACGCGCGCGTTGCGAAAAAATGGTCCGGCCTCGGCTCCGAACTGTTCACCGACCGCGATAATTTTCTGATCGAGTTTCTGGAACGCAGTCTGACGGAAGATGAGCGAGCGCTGGTTCTTGCGGCCGCGATCTACATCGACCTGATGTATTTCGAAGTCAAAGGCGAGGGTGGCGTCATCAATTTGTTCCGCAATTGAGGCGCAGTGGGCCTCTCCCGCCTGCCCGCCGCAGCTCCCTGAACCTCGCCACCCGCCATCGCGACGAAGTGGCATGACCCGCAGGGCCGATTCCGGCCGGGAAGTGTCACGTCATGATCGCCTCTGCAACGACCACTCCAGCCGCACCCTCCCGCCGTCTTGGCATCATCGGCAGCATTGTCGGTGTGCTGGCGCTGATCGCAGCGGTCTTGCCGCATTGGGTCGTGCCGGTGCTCTATCCGCCACCGCCGGCAGACAAGGTGATCGTCGACACCGGACACCGCCTCAAGGATCGCCTGATCGCACGGGTCAAGGGCGTCGAGTACCAGGCGCCACCGCGGGAGAAGTCGACAGGGAGCCAACTGAGGGAGATGTCCTCGATCGGCGCGATCTCGCTCGGCCTGCTTGCCATTTTGTTCTCGGTCCTCGCACTGGTGTTTCGCGAAGAGCGGCTGCTGGCCGGCGTCGCGGCCGCGCTCGGGAGCGGCGCCATCGCCATTGAGATCTCCTTCCTGGCCATGGGCGTCCTGATGCTGATCGTCATCCTTTATGTGGTGGCCAATATCATCGGCTTGTTCTAAACGCCTGATGCAGCGGGCCTGTTCAGGCCAATCGGCGGCCTTCCGACGCGACAAGTGCAGAATTGCTACCCTGCTCAATTCTCGGTAGTTTCCGCTCTCGAAGCAGCCCGCCCCAACGCAACAGGACGGAGAAAACCGACGTGGCGCCCATCCAATACATCGTCGAGGGCGGTCACCGGCTCTCGGGCTCGATCGAGCCGTCCGGCAACAAGAATTCGGCGCTGCCGATCATCGCCGCGGCGCTGCTCACCTCACATCCGGTGACGCTGGAGAACGTGCCGCGCATCCGCGACACCGAGACGCTGGTCGAGCTGATCCGTTCGGTCGGTGCATCCGCGGAATGGACCGCCCGCAACACGCTTCACATCCACGCCAAGAGCATCCGCGCCGCCGATCTCGACCCCGAGCTGTGCGTGCGCATCCGCGCCTCGATCCTGCTCGCAGGCCCCCTGCTCGCCCGCTGCGGCGAAGTGATGCTGCCGCCACCGGGCGGTGACGTCATCGGCCGCCGCCGCCTGGATACCCATGTGCTGGCGCTGGAGCAGCTGGGCGCAAAAGTCACCGCGACCGACCGGCTCGAATTCCGCGCGGCCAGGCTCGCCGGCGCGGACGTGTTCCTGGACGAGCCGAGCGTGACCGCGACGGAGAATGCGCTGGTCGCCGCGGTCGCCGCCGACGGCGTGACCTATTTGCGCAACGCCGCCTCCGAGCCGCATGTGCAGGACCTCGCCAATTTCCTGGTCGCGCTCGGCGCTCGAATCGAGGGCATCGGCACCAACACCATGATCGTGCACGGGCCGGCGACGCTGGGGGAGACGACCTACCGGATCCAGCCCGACCACATCGAGGTCGGCTCACTGATCGGCCTTGCCGCCGTGACGCGCTCGCCGCTGCGCATCACGCGCGCCGGCGTCGAGCATCTGCGCTCGATCCGCATGGGTTTCGAGCGGCTCGGCATCGTCTGCCGCGTCGAGGGCGACGACCTCATCGTGCCCTCCAATCAAACCTTGAAGATCCAGGACGATTTCGGCGGCCACGTGCCGAAGCTGGAGGACCAGCCCTGGCCGGCGTTCCCGGCCGATCTGATGTCGATCGCGATCGTCACCGCCACGCAATGCGAGGGCGTGATCCTGATGTTCGAGAAGATGTTCGAATCCCGCATGTTCTTCGTCGACAAGCTGATCGCCATGGGCGCAAGAATTGTTCTCTGCGATCCTCATCGCGCCATCATCGCGGGCCCCAGCCGCCTCCACGGCGCGACCATGACCTCCCCCGACATCCGCGCCGGCATGGCGATGCTGTTGGCCGCCGTCTGCGCCCAGGGCACCTCGACCATCAACAACGCCGACCAGATCGAGCGCGGCTACGAGCGTATCGAGGAGCGGCTGAACGCGCTGGGCGCGAAGATCAAGCGCGTGCCTGAAAGGAAGGGGTGAGGTTTCTTCTTCGCCTCGCCCCGCTTGCGGGGAGAGGCCGGATTGCATCGCAGATGCAATCCGGGTGAGGGGGACTCTCCGCGAATCCAGCTCTCACCGCACCCGCGGAGACTCCCCCTCACCCCGACCCTCTCCCCGCAAGCGGGGCGAGGGAGAAGAAGCGCGAGCCATGTTTTCGTCGCTTGGGCGTGCTATTGAGCCGCCATGCTCGACACCGTCCAACATCACGCGCAGCCGCAAGCCGGCGTGCCGCAGAACCATCTCGCGCAGGAATTCGTCGAGACGCTGCGGCTGGCCGTGCCGCTGATGCTGACGCAGCTCGGACAGATCGCGATGATCACGACCGATCTTGCGCTGATCGGCCGGCTCGGCGAGGGCGCGGTGGCAGCGGCGGCGCTGGCGCATACGGTCTACTTCGTCAGCTTCACCTTCGGACTCGGACTGATGTCGGCGGTATCGCCGCTGGCGGCGCAGGCATTCGGCGCCGGCGACGTCAGGCGCATCCGCCACTCCTTGCGTGTCGGGCTGTGGGTCGCGCTCTTGATCTCGCTGCCGATGATGGCCTCGCCGCTCTATGGCAAGCAGATCCTGATCGCACTCGGCCAGCTGCCGCAATCGGCCGCGCTCGCCCAGCGCTATCTCAACGGCCTCGCCTGGGGCATCGCCCCGGCACTCGGCTTCATCGCCCTGCGCAGCATGATGAGCGCGGTGAACCGACCGCAGGCGCCGCTGTGGATCACGGTAGCCGCGATCCCGGTCAATGCCGCGCTGGTCTATGCCTTGATCCACGGCCTGTTCGGCCTGCCGGAGCTCGGCCTGTTCGGGGCGGGCCTGGCGACCACGATCGTCAATCTCGGCACCTTCCTCGCGACTCTCGCCATCGCCGCATGGCGGAAGCCGTTCGTGGACTACCGCCCGCTCGCCCATCTGTGGCGGATCGACTGGCCGCTGATGCGGCAGCTGATCGCGGTCGGTGCGCCGATCTCGTTTTCCCTGCTGCTGGAATATGGCCTGTTCTCCTCGGCCGCGCTGCTGATGGGATTGATCTCGACCACCGCGATCGCCGCGCACCAGATCGCGCTCCAAGTCACAGCCGTGCTGTTCATGGTGCCGCTGGGCATCGGCATGGCGGCGACGGTGCGGGTCGGCCACGCCTTCGGCCGCGGCGATCCGGCGGCGGTGAAGCGCGCCGGGCTGGCCGCCGCCGTGCTTGGCATCACACTGGTCTCGGCCCTGACCCTCGCCATCATCCTCGGCCGATATGAGCTGGGCCGATTGTTCTTCGGCAATGGTGAAGCCAGCGCGCCTACGGTCGCGCTGACCGCGATGCTGCTGCTGGTCGGCGCCACCTTCTTCATCGCCGACGGGCTCCAGACCATCATGGGCGGCGCGCTACGCGGCCTCAACGACACAAGGATGACGCTGCTGTTCGCTGCGATCGGCTATTGGGGCATCTCCTTTCCCGTCGCCTGGATTCTTGCCTTCCACACCGGACTGGGCGCGGTCGGCATCTGGGTCGGGTTCTCGGTGGGGACCTTCGTCTATGCCGGCCTGCTGATCTTGCGCTTCCGGATGTTGACGCGCAAACTGGCGGCATGATCGCCATGGTCCGCGAAATCACCCCTGATGTCGACGCCGGCACGGTGCTGGCAGGCGCGCAGTTCATCGACGCATTTCGCGCGGATGTCGGCGCGACCAGCGTGAGTGCCCGCGAGGCCTGCACGCGGATGGTGCTGCACGGGCCGCGCTGGGTCGACGCGCTGACGCGCTTGCGCAACGTCCTGGTTAAGCCCTTCGGACTGAAGACGTCGGGCGACGGTGCTCCGGCGCCGCACGGGATGGTCGGCCTGTTTCCAGTCCTGAGCGAAACACCGGAGCGGCTGATCGCCGGCTTTGACGACTACCATCTCGATTTCCGCGTCGTGGTTGACGTCGCCGGCGACGCGGCGGAGCGGCGGGTGACATTGACCACATTGGTACGGACCAACAATCTGCTCGGGCGGGCCTATCTCACGCTGATCGTCCCCTTCCACAAGCTCGTGGCCCGCAGCATGATGGGATGCATCGTGGAGCCGGCCCGATGACGCTGTCCGTCGATCTGTTCTTCTCCTTCCGCAGCCCGTTCAGCTATCTGGCGCTGCCGAAGACGCTCAAGCTTGTCGAGCAATACGACCTCGCGGTGAACCTCCGGCCTGTCTATCCGCTCGCGGTCCGCGTGCCCGGATTCTTCAAGAAGGCCAGCCCGAACTTCATTCGCTATGTCGTGCTCGACAGCACGCGCGTCGCACAGCACGAGGGCATTCCGTTCCGCTTTCCCCGGCCCGATCCGATCGTGCAGGACAAGACGACGTTCGATGTCGCTTCCGAGCAGCCCTACATCCACCGTCTGACCCGGCTCGGCGCCATGGCGCAGCTCGAGGGCCGCGCGCTCGAATTCACATATGCGATCGCGCGCGTGCTGTGGGACGGTTCGGTCGCGGGATGGAACGAGGGTGATCATCTGGCGCGCGCGGCGGAGAAAGCGGGCTTTGATCTCGCCGCGATGGACCGCGCGATCACCACGGACCCGGATCGCTACGAGCAGGTCATCGCGGAGAACGAGAAGGACCACGCCGCGTCAGGCCATTGGGGCGTGCCCACCTTCGTGTTCGAGAACGAACCGTTCTTCGGCCAGGACCGCATCGACCTCCTGGTCTGGCGCATGCAAGGCAAAGGGCTGACGAAGCGCTAGATTCTTGTTTGACGCGTTTTCTTCACGCGAACCGGTGTCCACTTCGCTCGAAAACGCTCTACCCTATTCCGCCACGCGCACGGCCTTGCCGCTTGCGGCGTCAGACCATTCGCCGACGACACGGTCGAGATCGCAGAGGTTCTGGTGCATCTGCTCCAGCGAGAAGCCGAGCGCGAAGAAGCGCTCGGCGGTGTCGCTCGCGTGGCCGCGGATCAGGCCGTCCTGACGGACGGCGGCAACCGCCTCGGCGTAGTGCTGGAGCGCGAGGTGGACGGGATGGATCGGCGGCGCACCGGCGCCCTCGCGCAAGGCCGCGGCGGCCGAGCGCAGGAAGCGCGCGATGACGGTCGAGACCTCCGTCAAGGGCGCGGCGAGCCGCGTCTGCACCTCGGCCGGCAGCGGCACCACGGTGGCGCGACCGATCATCACGACATCATGGCGCAGCCGCAGCACGGTGCGCAGCAGCGGCCCGGTGTCGGGCCCGCTCGACAGCCGCGCGGCGCGCTCGCGCTCGGCCTCGGCGCCTATGGCGTTCATGCCGACCATCGCGGTGCCGATGCCGTCCTGGATCCGGTGCAGCGCGTCGTTGTCGCGGCCGCGGGTGAGGCCCGCCAGCAATTCGGTGAAGGCGTCCGCAATCAGCTCGAGCAGTTGCGCCGCGGCGGGGCGGATCTGCCGCACCGCGCGCGAGGGCAGCACCAGGAACGAGACCAGGAGGCCCGTGACCGCACCGACACCGACCTCGCTGACGCGGTCGATCGCCGAGGTCATGGGATCGGAATGATGCATGGTCGGAACCAGCAGCACGATCACGGCGGTCACCGTGGCCGCGCTCAGGCTCGGATTGATCGCGGCGATGAAGGCAAGCGGAGCGACCGACAGCACCAGCAATCCCAGAAGCCCGGCTTCGCTGGAATAGGGAATCAGGATCGCGATGGCACCGCCATAGATCGCGCCGCCGATGGTGCCGAGCATGTAGTCGCGCGTCGCCTTCAGCGAGCGGCCGACGCTCATCTGGGTCACGATCAGCGAGGTCAGGACCGCCCAGAGCGGCAACAGCAGATGCAGCGCGGTGGCGAGCGCATAGGCCGCAGTCGCGGCCACCGTGACCCGGATCGCGAGCCCCAGCTGGGTTCGCCGCGACCTGATCCGCTCGAACACCTTCCCTGCGAACGCCATGCCCGAATATCCCGCTCCAAACCCGCGTAAAGCCAGGCAAAAGCATGGCTGATACCCGCGGCCCCAAGGCCGCTTGAAAGGCCAAATCAGCCCGCCTAACTTGCGCGCCAAAACGAGGAAACACGATGGCTCACGAAACCGCAACGCTCGCCGCCTATGTCTTCAACCTGAAATACCAGGATATTCCGGCGGAAGTGCTGGAGCGCGCCAAGGTGCTGACGCTGGACTTCCTCGGCAGCGCGATCCGGGCGAGGCGCGAGGCCGAATCGACCCCGTCAATGCTGAAAATGCTGGAGGCGCTGGCGCTCGACACCAAGGGCGAATCCACCGTGTTCGGCGACACCAAGACCTGGACACCCGCGGTTGCCGCGCTGCTCAACGGCGCACTCGGTCACTCCCTCGATTTCGACGACACCCACGCCGATTCCTCGCTGCATCCGAGCGCGCCGGTGGTTCCGGCCGCCTTCGCCGTCGGCGAGATGGTCGGCGCTTCGGGCCGCGACGTGCTGACCGCGATCGTGGCAGGCTATGAGGTCTGCTGCCGGCTCGGCAACGCGCTCGACCCGACCTCGCACTATGCCCGCGGCTTTCACCCGACCGCGACTGCCGGCACCTATGGCGCGGCCGCGGCAGCCGGCAAGCTGTTTGGCCTCAACGAGCAGCAGTTGATCGCCGCCTTCGGCGTCTCCGGCAGCCAGGCCGCGGGCTCGCTGCAATTCCTGGTCAATGGCGCCTGGAACAAGCGCTACCAGGTCGGCGCCGCCGCAATGAACGGCGTGATCGCCGCAACGCTGGCGCGCAACGATTTCGTCGGCGCGACCGAGTCGGTCGAAGGCAAGCACGGCCTGCTCGCCGGCTACACCGACGATGCGCATCCCGACAAGGCGGTTGCCGAACTCGGCAAGACCTATGAGACGATGAAGATCGGCGTGAAGCCGTATCCGAGCTGCCGCTACACCCATGCGGCGATCGACGCGCTGATCGCGATGCGGCGCGAGCACAATCTGACGCCCGACCAGGTCAAGCGCGTCGAGATCGGACTGCACCGCAACGGCATCACGCTGACCGGCGATGCCGCGACCAAGCGGCATCCGACCTCGATCGTCGGCGGCCAGTTCTCGATGTTCTTCACCGGCGCGCTCGCGCTCGACCAGGGCTCGTTCGGCTGGGACGACTATGGCCGCCTCGGCGACGCCGCGATCGACGCGCTCGCCGACAAGTTCGACGTGGTGCAGGACGACCGTCTCGAGATCGGCCGCACCCATCCCTTCGGCGCACGCGTCAGCATCACCACGGATGACGGCGTACACGAACGGCTCTATGCCGATCCCTCGGGAGAGCCGAATTCTTTCCCCGACGCCCAGGCGATGCAGCAGAAGTTCCTGACGCTGGCGCGCCCGGTGCTGAACGCGCGCGCGGAGAAGTTTGCGGACGCGATCATGACGCTGGAGCGCTTCGATCGCGTGGCCAAGGCGACGGAATTGGGACGCTAGGTTCGCCGCGGCACTCCGCTTACCCTCCCCTGGAGGGGCAGGGGAATCGCATGTGGTTTTGAGGGTGGTATTGCGCGGTCCAGCGATATGGATTCTGAAGAGGACT
>NZ_LFJB01000069.1:0-45663 GCF_006658625.1 Bradyrhizobium sp. UNPF46 | reverse complement strand
GCCGCTCCGACATCAAACTTCCGACCAAGGTCCAACCCAAACGCCAATCAGCAACGAATTTGCCGGTTTTTCAGCAGACTGCTAGATCACCACCTCGCGCATCACGCGGCGGCAATCCATCTCGTATTCGAGATCGACCACCGGCGGCCGCGCGAAATGCCAGGTCAGGCCCGAGCGCAACGCGCCGCGGCGGACCAACTCGTCGACGAGCGCATGGTGGAAATCGTGCACGGAATAGGCCTGCACACCCGTGGTGTCCTTCCAGCCGAAGCCGAAGGCCGCCATCCGGCTTTCCATCTGCGACGTCGTGGTGAAGCGCACCTTCTCGCGCAGCCCTTCCGGGCTGAGATCGCGGTAGCGTACGGTGCGCTCGACATAGGTGCCGCTACCCTCGCGCGCCTCGGCGCCGCCGGCGATCACGAAGCTCGGTGCCTTCGAGCGTGTCGGGCGGGTGAACGAGAACGCATAGAACGACGGCTCGGACGGCGGATCAATCTCGGGACAGACATTGCTGCGCGCCACGGGATTGGTGGTACCGTCGAAGATGCCCCATTCGGACAGCGTCTTCACATAGTGCAGGTTGAACGCGCGAAACCCCTCCTCGCTGAAGGCCGCCGGCGAACGCAGCTCGCAGGCGCAGAACGCGGTCAGTGGACGCCCTGCCTCCTGGATGAACTTCGCAGCCAGCGCGAACCCTTCCGCAAGCGGCACCAGACGGTCGAAGCGGACGCGCTCGATCTCGTAGCCATCATCCGCGGCGGCACCCGCCGAATATTGAAACACGGACGGAATGAAACGGTAATTTCCGGCAGAGAACTCACGGATCATGACGAACTCCTATTCAAGCTGCATACGAACGCCCTTGGCGCCGTTGAGTAGGCGCTTCAGATGAAAGCCGGCCAGGGAGTCGTCGGCGTGCATGCCGACCAGCGCGGCGAAGGCCGGCATGGCCGCGGCGTCGCCGGCCGCCATCTTGGCGAAAGCCTCCAAGTACAGCGCCGTTTCCGGGGCTTCGTATTTGGCCGGCAGCAGCGGCTCGAACGCGCGCAACGGCTCGCTGCGTCCGCGCAGCATCAGTTCCCCCACGGGGCGGCCTTGAAAATTCTCAGCCGCCTCGGCGACGCTGGCGCTGACGCAAATGCGGCTGCCCAGATGCTTGTTGGCGGCCTCCAACCGCGCCGCGATGTTGATGGAGTCCCCATACGCAGTGTAGTCGAAGAAGCGGTTACCGCCGAAATTGCCGACCAGCGCGGGACCGGCGTGAATGCCGATGCGGGTGGCGCCGAAAGTGACGCCCATGGCACTCTGGCGCGCGCGAAAGTCTTGCGCCCAGGCATCGAGCTCGTGGGCACAGGCAACCGCGCGCGTGGCATAGTCCGGCTGATCGCCGGGCGCGTTGAAGAGCACCTGGATCGCGTCGCCGATGATCTTTGCGACCGTTCCCTCGTGAGCGAAGACGATTTCGGTCATGCCGCCGACATACTCGTTGAGCAGCTTGCCCAACGTCTCGGGTGGCGCGGTCTCGACCAGCGAGGTGAAGCCGGTAATGTCGGTGAAGATGGTGGCGACTTCGCGCCACTGCACTTCGATTCCCTCACCCTCACCGCTGGCGGCCAGACGCTTGGCAAGCTCGGGCGAGAAATGACGCGATAGCGCGGCGTGGGCGCGCTCGGCTTCCGTCTGGCGCCGGCGCACCTCGCGCAGCATCTCGATGTGGCGGATGGTCTTGCCGATCGTGGCTTCCAGATCGGCGAAGTCGATCGGCTTGGTCAGGAAGTCGAACGCGCCGCGGTTCATGGCGGTTCGGATGTTGCTCATGTCACCATAGGCGGAGACGATGATGGTCGATTTCTTGTCTTCGGCCTCCTGGAGCTTCGCCAGCAGCGACAGGCCGTCCATCCGGGGCATGTTGATGTCGGAGACGACCATGTCGACATGGGGGTTCTGCTCGAGCGATTCCAGCGCCTCGAGACCATCGCGCGCGAACACGAGCGCGAACTGCCCCTCGCGGATCTGCCTGCGGAATTTTTGCAGGACCAGCGCCTCGAGATCCGGCTCGTCGTCGACGAAGAGGATGGTCGCAGTCATGCGGCTTGCTCGAGCCTCGTGTCGATCTCCTGCCGCAGTAGGGCAAAGTCGATCGGCTTGGTGAGCAGCCCGACGGCGCCGCGCTCGATCGCCTTCCGCCGCGTCTCGGCGTCGCCATAGGCCGTGATCATGATGACGGGAACGTCCGGATGTGCGGCGCGGACCTTCGGCAGCATGTCCAGCCCGCTCATGCCCGGCATGTTGATGTCGGACAGGATCAGGATCAGCGAGGGATCGCGAACCTCCGCCGCGCGCTTGAGCGCATCGGGCGCGGACGCAGCGAACTCCATCTGGAAGCGGCCGGCGCGCAACTCGCGCCGGAACTGCTGCCGGAACAGCGCCTCGACGTCGGGCTCGTCGTCGACGACCAGGATGTAAACGTTCACGACTTGCCTCCGGAAGTGCCACCCGCCGCCATCGTGCGCGGCAGGGTGATGATGAATTCGGTGAATACACCGGGCTCTGTGTTCACGTCGATGGTGCCGCCGTGCTGCTTCACGACGATATCGTGGCTCATGGACAGGCCGAGCCCGGTGCCCTCGCCGGCCGGCTTGGTGGTGAAGAAGGGATTGAACATCTTCTCTTTCACTTCCGGCGGAATTCCGGTGCCGTTGTCGCGGATCCGGATCTCGACCATGGTCCCGCGGTCTTTGGTCGTCACGTGCATGGCGGGCTCGAAGGCCTCGCCTGCGCCCTCCTTGCGCTTGGCGGTAGCGTAGAGACCGTTCGAAATCAGGTTGAGCAAGACGCGCGTGATTTCCTGCGGATAGATGTCGACCATGCCGGCGGCAGGATCTAGCGCGCGTTCGAGGGTGACGTTGAAGGACGGCCGTTCAGCGCGCGCGCCGTGATAGGCCAGGTTGAGGCTTTCCTCCACGACCGCATTGATGTCAGCGGCGCGATGCTCGCCGGAGCCCTCGCGCGAATGCAGCAGCATGTTCCTGACGATGGAATCGGCGCGCTTGCCGTGCTGCACGACCTTTTCGAGGTTGCCCCTGAGCATGCCGGTCAGCTCGTCGACTTCTTCCCTGGTCTTGCCGTCGAGCTTTGCCGCTTCGAGCACCTCGTTGAGCTCGTCGATCAGCTCGGTCGAGAGAGCGGAGAAATTGTTGATGAAATTGAGCGGATTTTTGATCTCGTGAGCGATGCCGGCGGTGAGCTGGCCGAGAGAAGCGAGCTTTTCGGTCTGCACCAGGCGGTCCTGCGCGGTGCGCAGCTCTTCGAGAGAGTGTGACAATTCTTCAGTGCGTTTGCGCAATTCGGCCAACAACCGCGCGTTCTCAATGGCAATCACGGCTTGTGATGCAAACTGCTGAAGCAGCTTCACCTGCTTCTGCGAAAATGATCGATCCTCCTGTCGAAAGATCATGACGTTTCCGACGACGCGGTCATCCTTCTTCAATGGCACAGCGAGCAGGCATCGAGCGCCGCCAAGGTCGACCAATGCGCGCCGATTTGGTTCGCCGTTGCGGTAGGGTTCGGAGTGGAGAAGATCGGTGATCTCTACAAAGTCGGCGCCTTCCAACAGCCGCGCCGGCGCCGTGGCCGGCCCATAACGCAGCGGTTGCGATCGCCGATACTGTTCGTAAGCGGGAGAGAGCCCTCGGGTAGCCGCGGTATGGAAATGCCCGTCAAAGGTATTAAGTACACCAAAATCTGCATCACAAAGCTGCATGGCTTTGTCCAGCATCGCGTCGAACACGGGAGCCAGGTCACCTGGCGAACTGCTGATGACGCTCAATACTTCCGCAGTCGCGGTTTGCTGTTCGAGAGACTCGCGCAGTTCTGTTGTCCGCCGCTCAACCTTCTGCTCCAAGTCCGCATAGGATTCCTGCAGGCGCGCGCCCATGTCGTTGAACTGGTCCGCCAATCCCTCGAGCTCGTCGCCGGTCTTGATCGAGATGCGTTGCGAGAAATCACCGCCGCCCATTCGCTCGGCGCCGCTGCGCAGCGCCTGGATCGGCCCGACCATGCGGCGCGCGAGGAATATCCCCGCTAGCACCGCGAAGATCGACGCCGCGAGCAGCACGATCGCGAGCCGCTGCAGCGAAGCGTAGAGCGATGCATAAGCCTCCTCGACCGGCAGCTCGACGAACATGGTCCAGTGCAGCGGCTCGATCGGCGCCGATGCGGTCAGGACCTTCTGGCCCTGGATGTTGCGCGCTTCCTCGAGCGCATCCGGCATCGTGCCGCCGGCAGCCTGCGCGGCGTGCACCTGTGCGAGGCCTGACATGTCCGTGTTGCGGAGCACGAGGCTGATGTCGGGATGCGCGATCAGGCGGCCTTCCGGACCGACCACATAGGCATGCCCGTGCTGGCCGACCTTGATCTGCGAAACCACGTCCCAGATCAGCTTGAGATTGACCTCGGCGATGCTGACACCGGCGTCCTTGCGCGCGCCGGCGAGCGCCAGCGTCATGTAGGGCTCGGACTCCCGGCGGAAGTACACCGGGCCGTAATAGACCTTGTGCGCGACGGCTTCGATAAACTTCGGATCGCTGGACAGGTCGATCCCGCTCTCGATCGCGTCCATGGCGAGCCGCGAGACCCGCAACCGTTCCTTGCCGGTCGAATCCACCTGGGCAAGCTCGGTGATGGCAGGCACCTGGCGCAGCAGCCGCAGCGCGTCGAACCGGCGCTGCTCGATCGAGCCCGCCGACCACGGCAGTTGCGTGGTCCAGCCGAGCTGGCTCTCGATCTCCTTGACGAACTGGCCGATCTTGGCCGCAGCCGCCTCGGCCTGCTCATGCTGGACCCTGATCAGCGAAGCCTTGTGCTCGCGATAATAGAAGAAGACCTCGAACAGGCCGTTGGCGAGCAGCGCGATGGCGACGACGGCGACGAACAGCGCGACATATTTGGTGAACAGCCTAGTCCTGATCCCCGGTCCCGCGGCCGCGCCAGAGGCAGCGCCGGCCGGAGCGGGGCTCGGCAGCGTGCTCACTCGCGGGGTATCGGGATGGAGGGAAAGGCTCATCCCGCGGAACCTAGCAAGAAGACCTGCCCTTGTCTCTCGCAGGCGCGGGAAGACCACAGGCCGCGGCGCCGGATGGCTATTAAGGTGACGGAACGAAAAAGGGGCGGCAACGGACCCGCCGCTGCCGCCCCTTTTGTTTGCTTCCCAGCCGCCTCAAGTCGGCCGCAGGGCCTTGGTGCCGAGATCGAGCTCATCGACCTGCCTATTCCGCTCGGAATCGGCCGCAGCGCGGTGGTCGGTCGCCAGCACGACATACACTGCCGGCAGCACGAACAGCGTGAACAGCGTACCGATCGACATGCCGGCGACGACGACCAGGCCGATCGAGAAGCGGCTGGCCGCGCCTGCGCCGGTCGCGGTCAACAGCGGGATCAGGCCGGTCACCATCGCGGCCGTGGTCATCAGGATCGGCCGCAGGCGGATGCGGGCCGACATTTCGATGGCCGAGCGGCGATCGAGCCGCTCCTTGACCTGGAGCTCGTTGGCGAACTCCACCATCAGAATGCCGTGCTTGGTGATCAGGCCAACGAGAGTGAGCAGACCGACCTGCGTGTAGATGTTCATGGTCGCCACGCCGAAGAACAGCGGGATCAGCGCGCCGACGATCGCCATCGGCACCGAGATCATGATCACGAACGGGTCGCGCAGGCTCTCGAACTGCGCTGCCAGCACCAGGAAGATGATGATCAGCGCGAAGCCGAAGGTGATCGCGAGCTGGTTGCCTTCCTGTACATATTGCCGGGAGTCGGCCAGATAATCGTGGCTGAAACCCGCGGGCAGCTTCTTGGCTTCACCTTCGAGGAAGTCGACCGCTGCGCCCACTGTCACACCCGGCATCGGCACGGCCGAGAACGTGGCCGAATTGAGCTGATTATAGTGGGTCAACGAGTTTGGATCGGTCTTGGTCTTGATCGAAACCACGGTCGACAGCGGGAGCTGCTGGCCGGTGCTGGTCGTCACATAATAGCCGCCGAGCGAGTCCGGTGACAGCCTGTTGGCGCGCGGCACCTGCGGGATCACTTGGTAGGACCGGCCTTCGAGATTGAAGCGGTTGATGTAGTTGCCGCCGAGCAGCACCGCGAGCGTAGAGCCGAGGTTCTGCATGTTGACGCCGAGATCCTGCGCCTTGCTCCGGTCGATCGTAACCTGAACGTTCGGCTGGTTGTAGGCGAGGTCGCTGTCGGAGACGATGAACATGCCGCTCTTGCGCGCAGCATCCTTCAGCTTCTCCATCTGCTCATAGACGGTTTGGTAGCCCGCGGTCGAGTTGATGACCATCTGCACCGGCAGACCACCCGGACCGCCCGGCAGCGGCGGCAGGTTGAACGCAAAGGCCTGCACGCCTTCGATCTTCGAGAGCTCGGCCTGCACCAGCGGCTTCAGCTGGATCGACGAGCGCTTGCGCTCCTCCCACGGCTTCAGCAGCATGCCGGCGATGCCGCCCTGTGGACCGTTGATGCCGTTCAGCACGAAGCGCAAATCGGTCTCGGGGAATTTCTGGAATTCCTTGTCGAGCTTGTCGCCGTAGAAATCGACGTAGTCGATGTTGGCGTATTTCGGCGCCTTGGTCACCGCGAACACGATGCCCTGGTCCTCCTCGGGCGCCAGTTCCTTCGACGTGTGCATGTAGAGGAAACCGACGAGGCCGAGGATCGTGATCGCGAACAGCCCGGTGATCGCCTTGTAGTCGAGCGACCGATCGAGTCTGCGGCCATACCAGCGCGTCAGCGCGCCGAACACCCGGTTCACGAGCTTGGCGAAACGGCCCTCCTCGGTGTTCTTGAGGAGCACCGAGCACATCATCGGCGACAGCGTCAGGGCGATTACGCCCGACACGATCACCGAGCCCGCGAGCGTGAAGGCGAACTCGCGGAACAGCGAGCCGGTGAGGCCCCCGAGGAAACCGATCGGAGCGTACACCGCCGCGAGCGTGATGGTCATCGACACGACGGGGCCGACGATCTCGCGCGCGCCCTCCATCGCCGCCTGCACCGGCGTCTTTCCTTCTTCCAGATGGCGGTGGATGTTTTCAACCACCACAATGGCGTCGTCGACCACAAGGCCGATCGCGAGCACCATCGCGAGCAGGGTCAGCAGATTGAAGCTGAAGCCCAGCGCCAGCATCAGCGTGCAGACGCCGATCATCGACAGCGGGATGGTGACGACCGGGATGATGACCGAGCGCAGCGAGGCCAGGAACAGGAAGATGACCACGATCACGATGATCACGGCTTCGCCCAGCGTCTTCTCGACCTCGTCGATCGAGGACTGAATGAACTTGGTCGAATCGTAGGCGACCTTCATCTTCATCGACGGCGGAAGGTTGCGCTCGAGCTCCGGGAACAGCGCTCGCACGCCCTTGACCAGCGTCAGCGGATTGCCTTGCGGCGTCGCGTTCACGCCGATGAAGATCGCGTGCTCGCCGTTGAAGGCCACGCTCGCATCCGTGCTCTGCGCGGCGAGCTCGACGGTGGCGATATCCTCCATCCGGACGAAGCCGCCGTCCTTGGCCTTCACGATCATCTTCCTGAACTGGTTGACGTCGGTGAGGCTGGTGTTGGTCGAGATGTTGGAAACGATCAGATAGCCCTTGGTCTGGCCCGCCGCGGACTGGAAGTTGTTGGCCTGGATGGCAGCGGCGACGTCCGCCGGCGACACGTTGCGGCCGGCCATCTTCATGGGATCAAGCCACAACCGCATCGCAAAGGTCTGGCCGCCGAGAATGTCGGCCGAGGCAACGCCGTCGACGGTCGACAGCACCGGCTGCACCACGCGCGTCAGATAGTCCGAGATCGCCGAGCCCGACAGTTCCTCGGAGGAGAATCCGAGATACATCACGGCCGTGGTCTGGCCCGTCGTCTTGGTGACGATCGGGTCGTTCGATTCCTTCGGGATCAGGTATTTGACCGAGTTTGTCTTGGCCAGCACCTCGGTGAGCGCCTGGTTCGGATCGAAGTTCAGCTTGATGTAGACCTGAATCGTCGAGGTGCCGAGCACCGAGGACGAGGTCATGTAGTCGACGCCTTCGGCGGAGGCGACCGCCTGCTCGATCGGCGTGGTGATGAAGCCCTGGATCAGGTCTGCGGACGCGCCGGGATACACGGTCGTGATGTTGATGACCGTGTTCGACAGCTTCGGATATTGCCGGATCGGCAGCACCATCGCCGCGCGCAGGCCGATCAGCAGGATCAGCAGGCTGACCACGACCGACAGGACCGGGCGTTTGATGAAAATATCGGTAAAGCGCATCGCGGCGATCTCGATTTCTTTGTCTCAAGTAAAGTGATCCGGCCGGGCCGGATCACTTGGATGTATTGGATCAGTAACGCGGCGGCTGCGCCGGGATCTGCGGAGCGGGGTCGGTCGAGATCGACACCGCCGCACCCGATTGCAGCTTGAGCTGACCGACGGCGACGACCTTGTCGCCCGCCTTGAGACCCTTGACGATCTCGACACGGCCTTCGACACGGCTGCCGGTCTGCACGAAGGTGCGCACAGCGGAGAGGCTGGTCTTGCCGTCGTCACCCTTCTTCTCGGTGATCACGAATACGGAGTCGCCGTACAGCGTGTAGTCGACCGCCGTCTCCGGAACGGTGATCACGGCCGGCTTGTCCGGCAGAACCACCGTGGTGGTCACGAACATGCCGGGCTTGAGGATTTTTTCCGGATTGGCGATCGTCGCCTGCACCCGGATGTTGCGGGTGTCGGTTGCGATCTGCGGCTCGATCGTGGTGACCTTGCCCTCGAAGGTGCGGCCCGGATAGGCGTCGACCTTCAGCCGGACGGTCTGGCCGACCTTGAGGTTGCCGGAATCCTTTTCGGTCACGGTGAAGTTGGCCCACAGCTCCGACAGGTCGGTCAGCGAGACGATGGCGGTGCCGGCCGTCAGATACTGGCCGACTTCGACCTTGCGGACGCCGAGATCGCCGGCGAACGGCGCACGCACCAGCTTCTGCGAGATCAGCGCTTCGGTCTTGGCGATGCCGGCCTGCGCCTGGTCATAGGCGGCCTGGGCGGAATCGACGGTCGCCTGCGGACCGAACTGGCGCGAGGCCAGCTGCTTGGCGCGATCGAGCGACAGCTGCGCGACGGTGGCCTGGGCCTTGTAGTTGGCAAGGTCGCCCTGCTCGGGCGCGTCGAACAGCTGCACCAGCGGCGTGCCGGCCTCGACACGCGTGCCAGGCTCGAACTTGATCTCGGTGACGCGGCCGTTGACGTCGGCGCTGACATCGACCTGATGCACGGCAACGAGGCCGCCGACCGCGGTGAGCAGGTTCGGCACCACCTCGGACTTCGCCTCGGCCGCGCTGACCGCGGTCGGCGGCGGCTTGTTGTTGGCGAAGAACTGCTTGATCATCTGGCCGCGGAAGTAATTGAACCAGACGAGGCCGCCCACGAGCACGGCCAGCAGCGTGCCGACGATGATGAACCAGAGCACCGGCCGGACCGGACGCTTGGGAGCCTTGTTGTCGATCGGTTCGCCCGAAATCTTGTGTTCGGTTACGATGTTCATGTCATGCACTTTCTGCAATCGCCGTCCTGCCGGCATCCGCGGCCTGATTGTGGCCCAGATGCGAAGCAATTGCGGCGTCGTTAAGTCCGATACCCCTCAGGAGAAACTCACACAGCTGCCGCTCGAGGTCTTCAGCCTTGCCGTAGACGAGGCAAGGTGTAGACGGCAGCCTGGTCAGCGCTGCGGTCATCACCGTGTGATGCGCAAACCAGAACAGGTTGAGCGGTTCGCCGTTGCATGGCCGCGCGTCACCACTGGCAACGGCACGTTCGAGCGAGGCGACGAAGATCGCGCCGATCAGCGTCTCGATCTTGGCATACAGCAAACGGGCGAATTCGCCATCGTCCAAATGACTGGTGGCCATCAGTCGCAGGCGCTGCGCCTCTTCCTGATCGGGACCGTCGGCGATGTGGAGGAAATGCTGGACCATGCTGCGGATCACCTCGACCAGCGTGGCGGTCGAGGGCTCGCGCTCGAGCAGTTCGGTCAGCGCCGGATCCGCCTCGCACTCGTCGCTCAGGATCTCGGCGTAGAGCGCCGCCTTGGATGGGAAATGCTTGAACAGCAACGCCTCGGAAATGGCAGCCGCAGCCGCCACGCTCTTCGTCGTGGTGCCGGTATAGCCATGTCGGGCAAAGCAGCGCTTCGCGGCACCGAGGATCAATTGACGCCTCAGGTCGCTCGTCATACGCAATGAGCTCATGCCTAGTGAGTAAGCACTCACCTACGTAAAAGTCAAGCACTATGTTGCATCGCAACCTAAGTGCGTTGGAAATTCAGTGGAAATTGGCGCCGCCTGCGCGGGTCGCGTGCAGGACCAGGGCCCGGCTGGGACGGACTGACCCGCCGCTAGATCGGCTGAAAGCCGAGGTCCCCCCGGATGCGGTTGAGGATGTAGGTTCCGTCCCGGGTGGGCAGAATCCGCTCCAGGCTGGCGCTGTCGATCTTCACATTGGCAAAGCGCGGCCCGGCCGAGACGTCATGGACGGCTTTGGCGAAGGCGTCGACCTCGGCCATGGTCGTAACAGCCCGGCTGTCCGCGATGCCGCAGGCCCTGGCGACGCCGACGAGGTCGGCGGTCGCGGAGGTGTGGCTGGTCTGGCCGCCGGTCTCGCCATAGGCTTCGTTGTCGAGCACCACGATCGAGAGATTGGCCGGCTTCTGAAGGCCGATGGTGGCAAGGCTGCCCAGGCCCATCAGCATTTCGCCGTCGCCGGTGATGACCAGCACCGGCAATTTCGGCTGCGCCAGCGCCAAGCCCAGCCCGATCATCGCCGCACCGCCCATGCCGCCCCAGAGATAGAAGTTGCGAGCGTGGTCACCGGCTGCGCACATGTCGTTGGTGGAGGCCCCGAGGCCGCCGATCGCAACGACATCCTTGCGGTTCGCCAGCAGCGTGGACACCACCTGCCGGCGGTCGAGGAGATTGGCCTTGCTCATTTGGTGAAAACCTTGGCGCCGATCAGGCGCTGCGACAGCAGGACGGCGGTGGGGGTCAGCGCGTTGTAGGCTTGCGATGCAGCAGCTTCGAGCACGGCCGGTACCTCGGCCGCGTTCGAGGCGCGCAGCACCTGGACGCCCGAGAGCTCGAACACGCCCTGCGTGGTCGAGCCCATCGGCACCTGCCACGGATTGAACTCGCCCCACTCGCCGCGCATGGTCACGAGGGTGAGGAAGGGAAAGCGCAGGATCGGGATCAGCGACAGCATGTTGATGCAATTTCCGACGCCACTCGACTGCATCAGCAGCACGCCGCGCTGGCCGCCCGCCCAGGCGCCCGCGAGCAGCGCCACGCCCTCCTCCTCCGTCGTCAGCGGAATGCCGCGCATGGTGGAGGATGCCAGCACGCGTTGGATCAGCTTCGAATGGCCGGCGTCAGGCACGTAAGCCACCTGCCGGACGTCGAAGCGTTGCAAGGTTGCGAAGATATCATCGGGCCAATTCGGCGCCGTGTCGGCAGCCTCAGCGTGGGCGTGCATTTTCCTGTCCAGTCGGCTAGCAAGGTGCCAAGACTCTAGATGCCAAGACTGTAGACGCATGCATGCGCCGATCAGAACAACAAAAACGGCATAACGGCTTTAACCGGCGAGTATAACGGGATGAACGCAGATGCGAAGGCGCTGGCAGCCAGCTTCGACCTCGAGAAGCTGACGCCGGAATTTTACGACGACCCCTATCCGACCTATCGTGCACTGCGGGAGAACGAGCCGGTCAAGCGCCTGCGCAGCGGCACCGTGTTCCTGACCCGCTACAACGACCTCGTCACCACCTACAAGAATACCAAGTCATTCAGCTCGGACAAGAAACGCGAGTTCGCGCCGAAATACGGCGACACTCCGCTCTACGAGCATCACACCACCAGCCTCGTCTTCAACGACCCGCCGTCGCACACCCGCGTCCGCCGGCTGATCATGGGCGCGCTGTCGCCGCGGGCGATCGCAGGCATGGAGGGCGATCTCGTCAAGCTGGTCGACGGCCTGCTCGACGCCATCGCCGCCAAGGGGAGTTGCGAGCTGATCGAGGATTTCGCCGCGTCCATCCCCATCGAGGTGATCGGCAATCTACTCGACGTCCCCCATGACGAACGCGGGCCGCTGCGCGACTGGTCGCTGGCGATCCTCGGCGCGCTCGAACCCGTGGTGTCGCCCGACGCGGCCGCGCGGGGCAACAAGGCCGTGACGGATTTCCTGGCCTATCTCGAAACGCTGGTTGCGCGCCGGCGCGAGAAGCCCGGTAATCCCGAGCGCGACGTGCTGACGCGGCTGATCCAGGGCGAGGAGAACGGCGAGCGGCTGACCGAGAAGGAGCTGCTGCACAATTGCATCTTCCTGCTCAACGCCGGCCACGAGACCACGACGAACCTGATCGGCAACGGCCTGGTCGCACTGGACCGTCACCCGGACCAGAAGCAACGGCTGATCGACAATCCCAACCTGATCAAGACCGCGGTCGAGGAGATGCTGCGTTTCGAAAGCTCGAACCAGCTCGGCAACCGCATGACCACCGAGAATGTCGAGCTCGGCGGCGTCATGCTCGAGGCCGGCACGTCGGTGACGCTGTGCATTGGCGCGGCCAATCGCGATCCCGCGCAATTTCCGGACCCCGAACGTTTCGACATCGCGCGCACGCCGAACCGGCATCTCGCCTTTGCCTCCGGCGCGCATCAATGCGCCGGCATGGCGCTGGCGCGGCTGGAGGGCGCCATTGCGATCTCGCGCTTTCTGGCGCGCTTCCCGAACTACGCGGTGAGCGGGAAGCCTGTGCGGGGCGGACGGGTGCGGTTTCGGGGCTTTTTGAGCGTGCCATGCGCGCTTCGCTGAGGTGCCACCACCATCGGCCGATTGCGCGGACGTTGGGGTGATCCAGCCGCCGCGACATCGGCGCCAGAGTGCAGTCGTTGCCCGTCGGCGGCCGCCGAGGGGATGAACGCGCAGCCCGCATTCGCGCCTGTCATGGCTGCGCCCGGCGCCGCACCGCGCCGACCTCTTCACGCAATTGTTTGAAGTGAAGTTGCACTAAACGGCAAATGAACGCTTGCGTCGTGCTCGCGACATTTGCCAACATTCAACGTCAGGTGATGTTTTCTTATTTATACACGATCCAGGTAACTCCTGGATTCTGATTTTGAAAGAGGTCCCGATATGGTCGATTCCAGCGCGCGATCCGTGCCTTCTCCCGCCGCCGGCACGACGGAGCCTGGCACGGGGCAGCCGAGCTATGCGGCCATCCCAGGACTCGAGCTGCTGGGGTCGGGCTTCAATCCCTTCGATGTCAACGCTTCGGTGTTTGCCCCATCGTCGCTGCGCGGATCGCTGGTGACGTTCATGGGGGCCGGGGGGACCGACTTCATGACGACCACAGTGCCGTATCAGGATGACGTTGGCGGCATATGGCCCGTCCCGCCTGGCAGCGGCGATCCGTTGGCGGGAACGGCATATCAGGTCCCCGCCGATGTACACGTCGCCGGGGTCTTCAGCGCGACCAGTTCGGCGCAGACGTTCTACACCTACCAGCAAATTGCCGACTATTATAGCGTTCAGGCCGGCCTCGAAGGCGGAGACGGGCTCTTCTGGGCGTCCGCAAATTCCGCCTTCTCGTCACAAAACTGCGAGAGCAGCTCGTACTTCTATGGCATCAAGGAGACACTCTCGGAGAGGTGGAGCCTCACTCTCGACAATGCGCTGCTGTATGCGCAGTCGCAGACCAACGGATCATCGTGGGACGCTGTTTTTTCCCAGGTGGCCAAGGCTCTTCCGGCCACGTTCGATCCGACGGAGAAGTCATGCGTCGATCGATATCAGACCTTCTTCACCAAGTACGGCACCCACGTCGTGGCCTCAGTGTTCGTCGGCGCCCGCAGCAGCCTGAGCGTTGCCATCGAACGATCGTCGAATATCAGCGAGACCGACGCGTCTCTCGATATCTCCGCTGAGTACGACCTCGTCACCGGCTCGCTCGGGATGAAGAGCTCCTATACGAATAACAATTACGAGAGCGATCGAAAGAGCAAGTTCCTGGCGATCGGCGGCAACGAGACGCTGGCATCCCTCGCGTCGAACGCGCCATCTGCACAGTCCAATACAGACGCGAAACTGACAAACTATGAAGCTTGGATCGCCAGCACCGGCGCAAACCCAGCCACAATTTCGATCACGCTCGTCGGAATGTGGGAGTTGTGCGTCTTTCCGGAGACCGTCAAGACCGCGCTCAAAGCGGCCTATGTCTACTTCTCGCTGCCTAACAGCGTCCTGCCATTCTACAGCTACGTCGGAAGCAACAGTGCCGACTATCTATATACCACATTGGAAAACCCGGAGGGCACACCGACCCACATAAAATTTTCAAGCTACAAGCTGATTGGCACTCCATTCTACGTATTGCCGCAAACGACAAATTGCCAAACGGCAACGACACTGCATCGCTATTACAACAAGTCGGTCCACTTCTTCACGACAGACACTGCGAGCGATGCGGCCGTCATAGCGGACGGACGTTACACCGAAGACCTGAGCTATTTCAGCAAAGCCCTGCCCTTGCAGCCCCAGGGCCTGCAATCGAACGCGCTCGCGACCGTTTACCGCTGGGCCCTCCGAGATGGCGGCCATTGTTTCGGCCTGGACCCGGACGCTCCACCGGTGCCAGCCACTGAAATAGTGGCGGCGGAAGGAGAGAAATGGACGGCGTTCGCAAATGGGCCGTCCGATCCCTTCAGTCTTTCCGGTGCGCGCTAATACAGGGATGGACCAGCATGCAGGTCATATACTCGAACGCTGCCTTGCTCCAGGTGAACGCTCAGTGTCCGCCTCAAAATCACAACGCACTTTTTGACGAGATTGCCCAGCAGATGCAGACCAATGCATACGTGCGGGACAATCCAGAACGTCACGATACCGAAGCGAAGTACTTCTCACTTACTATCCAAGACCCGCGCTGGCCAATGGTCATCGCCAGGGCGTATGTAAGCGCCATGAAGAAGACAGGAATTATCAGGAAGACATATGTGGCCACGCAAGTGATGGTCATTGGCTTCCAGTAGCGCCGGCGTTGCAGTGACAGCGCAGCGATCTTCATCCCCGTCGGGAGCTACACCACCGTCCTGTGCCTGGTAATGCAGGTACTGAGCACCTCGTCCATCGACCTGCCCCACCAGTCGTTGGAGAAGATTTCGATCTCGGAATAGCCGGCAAAGCCCTGCGCTTCGACGGCGGCACGCACCGATCTGATGTCGATGACGCCGTCACCCATCATGCCGCGGTCGTTGAGGATGTCCCTGGTCGGGACAAGCCAGTCGCAGACGTGGAACGCGAGGAGACGATCCCGGCCCGCGCGGGCGATCTGCCCCATCAGCTCAGGGTCCCACCAGATGTGATAAACATCGAGCGCGACGCCGAGCATGCCGCTGCGGCCGGGATCGAGCCGGTCGCAGATGTCGAGCGCCTGCTGCGTCGTGTTCACGCAGGCCCGGTCGGCTGCATAGGCCGGATGCAAGGGCTCGATCGCCAGCGGCAGCTTTGCCTGTCTGGCGTAATCCAGCATGTCGGCCAGCGCCTCCTCGACCTGTCCGCGCGCTGCCGCGATGTCCTTCGACGCCTCGCTGCCGGGCCGCGAATATTGCGGCAGGCCGCCGACGACCAGGACGATGCAGGGCGCACCGAGCGCCTTGGCTTCATCGACGCAGCGGCGGTTGTCGTCACGCACTTCACCCCGGCGCGATGCGTCCGAGGTGAACATACCGCCGCGGCAATAGCCTGACAATTCAAGGCCGGCATCACGCACCGCGCGCGCGGCACGGTCGAGACCCACGGCGGCGACCTGGTCGCGCCAGGGATCGATGGCGCGGATGCCGTACTTTGCGCAGGCCTCGACGATGGCGACGAGGTCACCCTGCTTGCGGACGGTCGCCGTGTTGAGCGACAGCCAGCGGTGGTCGGACGAGAAATCGCGCATCAGGATTCGATACCGTGGGTGGCGAGCACGGTCTTCATCCGCTGCGTCGCGAGTTCAGGGTTGGCGAGCAGGCCGGCCTTGTCCGCCAGACGGAACAGCTCGGCCAGATGCAGCGTGGAGCGCGTACTCTCCTGCCCGCCGACCATGGTGAAATGATCCTGGTGGCCGTTGAGATAGGCCATGAACACCACGCCGGTCTTGTAGAACCGCGTCGGCGCCTTGAAGATGTGGCGCGACAGCGGCACCGTCGGGCCCAGCACGTCGTGGAAGCCGGCTGCGTCGCCGGCCGCCAGCCGCGACAGCGCGTAGGAGGCTGCCGGCGCGATCGCGTCGAAAATGCCAAGCAGCGCATGCGAGAAGCCCTGTTCGTCGCCCGCGATCAGCTCCGCGTAGTTGAAGTCGTCGCCCGTGTACATCTTGATGCGCTTGTCCAGGCGGCGGCGCATGTCGATCTCGCGCTGCTTGTCGAGCAGCGAGACCTTGACGCCGTCAACCTTGGCGGCGTTGCCGTTGATGATGGCGACGGCCGTGTCCATGGCCTTGTCGAGATCTTGCGTGCCCCAATAGCCTGAAAGCGCGGGATCGAACATGTCGCCGAGCCAGTGGATGATCACGGGCTCGCGGACCTGCGACAGCACGCGATCATAGACCTTGGCGTAATCGTCGGCGTTGCGGCCGAGTTTTGCCAGCGCACGCGAGGCCATCAGGATGATGCGGCCGCCGACCTTCTCGACCGCCGCAATCTGCTCCTCATAGGCGCGGATCACGTCGTCGAGGTTCCTGGCATCCTCAACCGCCAGATGATCGGTGCCGGCACCCGAGAACACCAGGGCGTTGCGGCGCTTGGCGGCGCCGACCGAGCGGGTGATCAGCTCCAGTGACGTCGGCCAGTCCAAGCCCATGCCGCGCTGGGCGGTGTCCATGGCTTCGGCAACGCCGAGGCCGAGGTCCCAGACGTGTTCGCGGAATGCGATGGTCTTGTCCCAATCGACGGCGACCGACAGCCATGGGTCGTTGTCCGCAAAGGGATCGGCGACCGTGTGCACGGCCGAGAAGGCGATGCGGTTCAGCGGCCCCTCGAGCTTTGCGGGGAAAGTACGCGAGGCCGCGAGCCGGTAGGTCTCGATGGAGCGATCGGCCCTCGGCAGCTTGAGCGATAGGGATGACATGGGCAACACGGGCTTGTTCATGATTTCAGACCTTGATCGGGGCGACGTCGATCCAGCGGCGCTCCTTCCAGCTCTTCAACGCGCATTCGGCGAGCTGCACGCCCTTGGCGCCTTCGAGCAGGGTGAATTTGTAGGGCGCATCCTCGTAGACGTGGCGGATGAACATCTCCCACTGTTCCTTGAAGCCGTTGTCGTAAGCGACGTTGTCGGGCAGCTTCTGCCAGTCGCCGTAGAAATCGTGCAACCGCTTCTCGTCGGGATTCCACACCGGACGCGGGGTCGCCTGCCGCGCCTGGATCATGCAGTCGGTGAGGCCCGCGACCGCCGAGCCGAGCGTGCCGTCGACCTGGAAGGTGACGAGGTCGTCGCGATAGACGCGCGTGACCCAGGACATGTTGATGTGCGCGATGATGCCGCCTTCGAGCTGGAAGGTCGCGTAGGCGGAATCGTCCGCCGTCGCCTTGTACTTCTTGCCCTGCTCGTCAAAGCGCTCGGGAATGTCGGTGTTGCCGATGCAGACCACGCTTCTAACATTGCCGAAGAGATTATCGAGCACATAGCGCCAGTGGCAGACCATATCGAGGATGATGCCGCCGCCGTCCTCGTCGCGGTAGTTCCAGGACGGCCGCTGCGCCTCCTGCCAGCCGCCTTCGAACACCCAATAGCCGAACTCGCCGCGCACCGAGAGGATGCGGCCGAAGAAGCCGCTGTCGCGCAGGAAGGCGATCTTCTTCAACCCCGGCAGGAACAGCTTGTCCTGCACCGTGCCGTGCTTGACACCCTTCGAATTGGCATGCTTGACGACTTCGAGCGCCTCCTCGAAATTCGTCGCGATCGGCTTCTCGCAATAGACGTGCTTGCCGGCATTGATCGCCTGGGTCAGCAGACCCGGGCGCGCCTGCGTGGTCGCGGCGTCGAAGAACATGGTGTCGTTCTTGTCGGCGAGCGCGGCATCGAGATCGGTTGTCCAGCGCGTGATGTTGAAGCGCTTGGCGAGCGCCTCGACCTTCTCCGCGCTGCGGCCGACCAGGATCGGATCGGGCATGATGCGGTCGCCGTTCTTGAGTCGGACACCGCCCTGGTCGCGGATCGCGACGATCGAGCGGATCAGATGCTGGTTGAGCCCCATGCGGCCGGTGACGCCGTTCATGATGAGACCGAGGCGTTGGGTGGTCATGCCGGATTCTCCTGAAGTGATTTCGGCTGTTCGAGCGGACGAAGCGCCGACCAGTCCGGATGGACCGACGTCGCAAAGCCCGTTGTGTTGAGCGATTCCGTCAGGAGATCGCCGTTGTGAATCGAGAGGCGGATGCCCTGCCCGGCATCGGCATAGAGATCGGGATGCGCGGCGGCGAAGGCCGCAGCCTCCGTGGCCAGCGCGTCGCCGAAGCCGTCGACGTAGTGATGGCCGTTGCGTTCGGCATGGGTGACGCCGATGAAGGCGCCGAGCGCGAGGTCCTGCTGCACGGCGAGGCCGACCTGGCAGGTCAGGTCCTCGCCGGTCACGAAGAAGCTCTCGCCGCCCGCGCTCCACTTCGCCGCCCGCGTCGCGTTGACGATGGATTTGTAGAGTCCCTTGCAGGACTTCGAGGAAATGCCGCGATAGCCGAGCGCCCGCGCCGCCGGGAATGCATCGTAGGAATCGTCGGCCTCGTCGATGATGAAGCCGCGCGCGGCGAGCGAGCCGAGCGGCGACTGCCGGGTGATGTCGCGCGGCATCGGCTGCTCGACATAGAGCAGGCGCGAAGCGATCGGTCGCAATGCTACATCGCGATCGAGCCGATCCATCAGCGCCCGCAGCGCCGCGAGATCGGCGTATTGCTCGTTGGCGTCGAGCGTCACCTTGGTGTCGCGCCGGAGTGTATCGAGCTCCTTGCCGATGCGCACCAGCCGCACTGCGTCGGCCGTGGGATCGCCCGACAGTTTCAGCTTGAAGTAATTTGCACCGGCGTTCTCACGTGCATCGGCCACACCGCCCTCACCTTCAACGATGTCGTCGAGGCCCACGGTATGCCTGATCGCAACACGCGGCAGCGGCTTGCGGCCGGCGAGAAACGTCGCGAGATCCGCGTCCTCCAGATCAGGCGAAAGCCGTGCATCGATGCCGGCGACGTTACCGGCCATCCCGTCGAAGAAATTGGTCTCGACGGCACGCAGCGACGCATCGAGGATCGCCTTGTCGATCTCGGCTGGACCATAACCGGCGGCAAGCGCCGGGATGTTCTTCTTCGCACAGGTCGCGATCTGCGCACCGATGCACGACGCATGCAGATCGAACGCGGTCTGGAATCCGGTGCGCGCCAGGTAAAGACCGCGCGCGATCTCCAGCGACCGGCGCAAACCATCGACCGTCTGGTCCGGCGACAGCTCCGGCCGCTTGTCGAACCATTTCGGCACCAGCAGCTCGGCGCCGGCCCCCACGGCGGCCCCCTTCCCTTCGACCTCGATCTCGACCCGCACGAACAGCTGCGGCGTCGCGTTGATCGTGATCGCACCAAAGCGGAACGGCCGCGCGAACTGCACGGGTCGTTCGAAGAAGGCGATGTCTCGCAGCTTCAGGCGCGGCGCCATGGTTTCAGTCCAGCGAACCTTGCGAGAAGAAATGCTTGCGGATGCGTTGCACGAGCTCGGTGAAGACAGGATCGGCCATCACGTCGAGCGAGCGCGGGCGCGGCAGCGGCACGTCGTAGATCGCGGCGACGGCACCGGGCCGCTCGGTCATGACCAGCACGCGGTCGGCGAGGAACACAGCCTCGGGAATCGAATGCGTGATCAGCAGCACCGTCTTCCTGGTCTCACGCTGGATCCGCATCAATTCGACATTCATGCGCTCGCGCGTCAGCGCGTCGAGCGCGCCGAACGGCTCGTCCATCAGCATGATCTTGGGATCGTGCACCAGCGCGCGGCAGATCGAGGCGCGCTGCTGCATGCCGCCGGAGAGCTGCCATGGCAGCTTCTTCTCGAATCCTTCGAGGCCGACCAGCTTCAGCAATTCCTTGGCGCGGGTGAGATATTGCTCCCGCGGCAGCCGCTTCATGTCGATCGGCAACATCACGTTCTTGAGGATGTTGCGCCAGGGCAGCAGCAGCGCGTTCTGGAACACGATGCCGACATTGCCGTGCGGCGTCGTCACCTTCTCGCCTTCGACCAGGATCTCGCCCGATGTCGGCGGCAGCAGACCCGAGATCAGCTTGAGCAGCGTGGACTTGCCGCAGCCGCTGGGGCCGACCACGACGAAGAATTCGCCGTCATTGATGTGGAAGTCGAGCGGCCGCAGCGACGGCACGTCGCCGTCGCGCGTCCGGTAGGTCTTGGACACGCCCGACAACCTGATGCCCGACGCATCGCCGGCAGCCCGGTCGCTCACCAATCTCAGATGCGCGGCCGGCTGCGCGGTTTCATTCGTGGCTGTCGCAGGTTTCACGAGCCACTCTTCGGCAGATAGTCGTTGGTGTAGAAGGCCTTCGGGTTCTCCTTGGCCTTGGCATCGAGACCGCCATATTCGACCAGCAGATTGACGGTCTCGGTCATGTTCTGGTCGGTGACCTGGAACGGGCGCTTGCCCTTGGTCTCCGCGGTCCGGTAGAGCGGAATCGTCAGCTCAAAGCCCTGCGTCAGCGTGTCGATCTTGCCACCCTTGGGATTGGCATCGAGGATCGACTGCGCCGCCGCCTTCGGTTCCTTCTCGGCGGCTTCCACCGCCTTGGTGGTTGCCGACATGAAGCGGCGGACGAGGTCGGCATTGGCCTTCACATAGTCGGTGTTGGCAATGATGCCCGAGGAAACCATGTTGATGCCGTAGTCGGCGAACTTGATCGGATAGACGTCCTTGCCGGTGGCGTCCTTGATCTTCATCGACTGGTCCATGACGTAGCCGAGCAAGAGGTCGGCCTGGCCGTTGATGACGGCGTTGAGCTTGGTCTGGCCGTCGCCGGCGACGGTCTTGAAGTCGCTCTCCTTCAGGCCGGTCTTCTTCAGGAACAGCGGCCAGATCTGGGTCATGGAGTCGGCCGGCGTGATCGCGACCGTCTTGCCTTTGATATCCTCGGGCTTCCTGATGTTCTTGTCGACGAAGCCCATGGCGGACATTGGCGATGTCTGCAGCAGCACACCGGTCGCAACCACGGGCGCGCCCTTGATGGCGGCACGCATCATGGTGGGAACGTCGACATAGCCGAAATCGGCGGTCTTGGCGGCGACGGCCTGCGTGGTCGCAGCCGAGCCGCGGCCTTCCTGGATCTCGAGCTCGATGCCCTCGGCGGCATAGATGCCCTTGGCCTTGCCGTAATAGAACGGCGCGTGCTCGCCATAGACGTACCAGTTGAGCATCAGCACGACCTTGTCGGCCGCCTGCGCCGGCATGGCCGCGAACGCCATCAGTGCCACGGATGCAGCCCCAATCCACCGCTTCATCGTCACTCTCCCTTGCCTTTGTTGCGTAGGCCGTTGGTGGCCAATCGTTGCCTTGATTGTTGTTACGAGGCGAAAATCATGTCCTCGCGCTGGCTGACGTGCCAGGGAATGACCAGCTTCTCGATCCGGTCCACGACCCAGAACAGGACCACGCCGAGCAGCGCCAGGATCACCAGGGCCGCGAACATCGTCGGCAGGTCGAAGGTACCGATCGAACGCTGCATCACATAACCGATGCCGGAATTGGAGCCGACGAATTCGCCGACGACGGCGCCGACCACGGCGAGCGTCACCGATACTTTGAGACCTGAAAAGATCGCGGGCAAAGCATGCGGCAGATTCACCGCGCAAAACACCTGGAAGCGGTTGCCCTGCATGGCGCGGGCGAGATCGACCATGTCAGGATCGACCGATTTGAAGCCCTGCACCGCCGAGACCACCACGGGAAAGAAGCCGAGCAGAAACGCCGAGATCACTTTCGGAATGATGCCGAAGCCGAACCAGACCACGAACAGCGGCGCGATCGCGATCTTGGGCACGGATTGCGAGAACACCAGCAGCGGGTAGACGTAACTCTCCACCGTCTTCGAGCCCGCGATCAGCATCGCCACGGGAATGCCGAACAGCGCCGACAGCAGGAAGCCGCAGACCGTCGCATAAGTGGTCGGCCAGGACTGGCGCAGCAGCTCCGGCCATTCCGTGCGCAGCACCGCGACGACGTCGAGCGGCGCCGGGATCTGATAGGCGGGAATCCTGAACAGCCGGATCGAAAGATCCCAGGCGATGACGATGAAGACCAGGAACAAGAACGGCCGAACCCAGGCCGCATTCAACATCCTGGAGACCGCATGTTGCGGCTTCGGCTCGGCCAATTTTCACTCCCGGCATTTTCTTCGTTGTGGAGAGAAATTAACCCGTTGGATAAATACTGTCCAGAGCTTTCCCTGTGACTTTTTGCGGCGGGTTCCGGTAAACCAACGGAGTCATTCCGGGGCGATGCGAAGCATCGAACCCGGGATCTCGAGATTCCGGGTTCGGTCCTACGGACCGCCCCGGAATGACAGCAGAGGGAATGTAGGACTAAGCCGTCTGCGCCACCGCGGCGCGGGACTTCGGTGCCTTCGCGACCTCGAACAGCGCCACGGATTGTCCGGTCAGCGCAGCCAGCACGAGACCGACCATATGCGCCAGCCGCTCGTCCTTGGCCTTTTTGTCCAGGAGATCGCGGCCGAAGATCACGCTGAGCGTTGCCGAGTTCGAGAGATAGAAGAAGCAGAGCCCTGCGATCGAAATGTAGAGCTGCACCGGATCGACCGCGACCTGGAAGTCGCCACTATCGACGCCGCGCCGCACCACGGTGCGGATCATCTCGACGAAGGGCGAATGCATCGACTTGACCTTGGTCGATTTCTTCAGGTGTTTTGCGCGCGCTAGGTTCTCGGTCTGGAGCAGCGACAGGAATTCGGGATTGCGCAGGAAGTAATTCCAGGTGAACTCGATCAGCCGCCTGATCGCCTCGGGCGGATCGAGATGTTCGAGATCGAGCCCCCGCTCCTCGCTGCGGATCTTGTCATAGGCGCCTTCGAGCACGGCGAGATAGAGCTCGTCCTTGTTGCCGACGTGATAGTACAGCATGCGCTTGTTGGCGCCGGCCTTGGCCGCGATGCGGTCGACCCGCGCGCCGGCGAGGCCGTGGGCGGAGAACTCCTGCTTGGCGGCTTCGAGAATGCGCAGCCGCATCCCCTCGGGATCGCGCTGCCATTTCAGAGTTCGCTTTGCCTTCGCCTTCGCCAAACCGGGTGCTCGCTGGGTGCTGTCGATACGCGTGTAACACGCGGGCGTGCGCTTGAGAACGCAAGGATGCTGGTTGGCTCCGTCATTCCGGGGCGCGCCCTCTTGGGCGCGAGCCCGGAATCCATCGGGCCGCAGGGCCGGGCGGCTGAATGGATTCCGGGCTGGTCGCTTCGCGACGCCCCGGAATGACAGAATCACTCCGCCGGCTTCGGCGACCGCTCCAGCAGCACGGTCTGGATCCCGCAGGTGCCGCTCCGCACCGTCATGATCCGCGTGCCCGGCTTGCGGCCGTTGCGGACCTCGGTGACGTCGAGGCCGGCGGCGATCAGGCGGGCGCGGGTGGCGTCGATGTCGGCGACGCGCCAGCTCAGGCCCCAGAGCCGGTCATGCTGGGGATCACCGCCGGCGACGGGCCGGCGCACCACCTCGACAATGAGATCGCCGCAGCGGAAGAACATCAGTTGGCCCCAATCCTGGTGCGAGCGGTCGAGCGCCAGGTCGAGGCCGAGCCGCGCGCCGTAGAGCGCGGCGGCCCGTTCGGAATCCTCGGTGGTGACCACGACATGGTCGAGCCCGTCGATCGGCGCGATGTCGGTCGCAACCGAGAGCGGTCGCTCGTCGGCGAGCTCGAGGAAGAACATGCGCACGCCGCGCGTGAGTTCCGTGGCGGCGCGGGTACGCTTCCAATGCAGGACTGCCCCCGATTCGACGTCGCTGCTCTCCACCTCGGTGACCGGATCCGGCTCCAAGGCCACCCGCTCCAGCCGCCGGTGCATCCGGCTGATGTCCGCGACACGGAAGCACAGGCTGGCGAGCATGCCCTCCTGGTCGTCGAGCAGCGCGCGCATCCGGTCCGCCGTCGCGGTGAAGCCGCTCGGCGCCATCAGCTCGATCGTCATGTTTTCGAGAGTGAACAGCACGCGATCGGCGCCCTCGCCGGAATTCTGCCAGGCAGGCGCGCGGGCAAGCAGTGTCTGATAGGCCGCCCTGGCCGCATCGATGTCCCTGACCAGGACGACGACGTGATCGAGGCCCGTGATCATCTCTCCCCCTTTGATTGGCCTGGAACCTGTGAGCCGAAACACGGCGTTTGTCCGGGCTTGGCATTGCCCGGTGATGGTCGTATTCCGGCCGCATGCTGACCTCAAGCGCTTCGGGCGGCAGTTTTGCGAATAATTTCAGCGATCCCTCGGCGGAACCGGTGCTAAAGTACGCGCGTCGGCCGGGACCACAAAGCGCATGACGGACAGGCAATGCAGGCTCTCTTCATCGGACAGACCTATATCGACGTCGTCTTCATCACCGACCACATGCCGACCGGCGACGAGAAGCACGTGGCCTCGGACTACGCGGTCTCCTTCGGCGGCAACGCGGTGACGGCGGCATTCTGCTGCGCCAAGCTCGGCATCGTGCCGGATCTGATCGCCACCGCGGCCAATGACTGGCTGGGACGCATGTTCCAGGACATGTGCGCGAAATACGCGATCTCGCTGCACGGGCGGAAGGTGAACCAGTCCTCGCTCTCCTTCATCATGCCCAAGGACGGCAAGCGCGCCATCGTCCGCTGCCGTGACGACGAGCACATCCACCCCTTCCCGATGCTCAATCTCGGCGGCTGCCGCGCGCTGCATGTCGACGGCCATCAGCCGGACGCCGCGCTCCACTACGCCAAAGTCTGCCGCGAGGCCGGCATCCTGACCTCGCTCGACGGCGGCGGCCTGCGCACCAACACGCATGAGCTGTTGGAATTCATCGACGTCGCCATCGTCGCCGAGCGCCTGTGCGAGCAGATGGACCTGACGCCGGAGAAGATGCTCGACTATCTCAAGAGCCGCGGCTGCAAGATCGGCGGCGTCACCATGGGCGAGAAGGGCCTGCTCTGGTACGACGAAACCGGGACGGTGCAGGTGATGCCGGCGATGCCGATCCCGCGCGAGCGCGTGATCGACACCAACGGCGCCGGCGACGTCTTCCACGGCGCCTATGTCTATTCCTACCTCGCCCATCCCGGCAAAAGCTGGCGCGAGCATTTCGATTTCGCCCGCGCCGCGTCGACCTTCAAGATCCAGCGCCTCGGCAACGAGGCCGGCCTGCCGACCCTTGTGGACATCGCCAAGGTCAGGCACGAATTCGAGGTCAGGGTCTAGATTCGCGCGAGGTTCTCCATGGGGCGCGTCTTCGTCGCCGGCAGCATCAACATGGATGTCGTGGCGACCGCCGATCGCCACCCGCGCATCGGCGAGACCGTTGCGGGCCGGCAGGTGTTGTATTTCCCCGGCGGCAAGGGCGCCAACCAGGCGGTGGCGGCGTCGCGGCTCGGCGCAGGGACGACGTTGATCGGGCGGTTGGGGAAGGATGCGTTCGGCGCCGAGCTGAGGCAGTTTCTCGGCGATCAAGGCATCGATCTCGGCTACGTCCGGGACACGGCCGAGGCGCACACCGGCACGGCCATCATCACGGTGGCCAAATCCGACAACACCATCGTCGTCATCCCCGGCGCAAACGGCCTGGTCGGCGCCGATGACGTCCGCATCGTGCCGATGCTGAAAGGAGACGTCGCGGTCAGCCAGTTCGAGATTCCGCTGCCGACCATCGCCGCGTTCTTCCGGCGCGCGCGCGAGGCGGGTGCCGTGACCGTGCTCAACCCGGCGCCGGCGCAAGCGATGCCCGGCGAGCTGCTTGCGCTGGTCGATATCCTCGTGCTGAACGAGACCGAGCTCGGCTTCCTCGGAGGCGCGGAGCTCACGGACGCCGACGAGGCCGCGACGATCATCGCGGTCGCGCGAAAACTTCAGGCGCGCGCGGACCAGACCATTTGCGTCACGCTCGGCAAGCGCGGCGTGCTCGCGCTCGCCGGCGGCGAGGAGCTCGTCGTGCCCGGGCGGCCGGTGAAAGCGGTCGATACCACCGGCGCCGGCGACTGCTTCGTCGGCGCGCTCGCCGCGCAGCTGGCTGACGGCGTGCCATTGCGCGCCGCCCTCGCCTTCGCCAATGCCGCCGCCTCGATCAGCGTGCAGCGCATGGGCGCCGGACCGTCGATGCCGACGGCTGCGGAGGTTGCTACCGTTCTCGGCGCCGGTTGATCACGCCAGCGCGCTCTTCAGGTCGAAACTTTCGTCCGCGGCCTGCTCCGGCGTGATCGAGCGGTCCATGGCCTGCAGGCGGCGGCCGAACATGTGGTCGCCGGCGCGGTTGATGGACTCGATGCCGAGCAGTCTGTCGCCCTTGTAGCAGAACGCCGAAAACGCCTTCCTGGCGGGATCACCGCGCAGCACGACGCGGTCGTAGCCGGTGGTGAGGCCTGCGATCTGGAGCTTGTCGTCGCCCTGATCGCTCCAGAACCACGGATGGCCGTCATAAGGCTTCTTGTCGCCTGTCAGCCGTGCCGCGAGGCAGCGGGCGTGATCGGTGGCGTTCTGCACCGATTCCAGCCGCAGCGATCCGCCGAAGCGGGGGCTGGCAAACAGCGCGCAATCGCCGATCGCGGAAATATTGGGATCGGCGGTTGCAAGATATTCGTCGACGATGATGCCGGCAGCGACCGGCAGTCCGGCCTCCGCCGCAAGCTCGATGTTCGGCAGCACACCGACGCCGACCACGACGAGATCGGCCGGCAGATGTCGTCCGTCGCTCAGGGAGACGCCGGTGACCTTGCCGCCTTCGGCCTCGATGGAGGTTGCCTGCACGCCGAGATGGATGCGGATGCCGGCCTCGCGATGGCGCGCCTGGAAATACTCGGAGACCTCGGCCGTCACCGCACGCGCCATCACGCGCGGGGCGAGCTCGAGCACGTCGACCTCGAGACCCTTGATCCGCGCGGTGGCGGCGAATTCGAGGCCGATGAAACCGGCGCCGATGATCACCGCCCGCGTCTTCGACGGCATGATCTGGCGTAGCGCCTCGCTCTCGTCGAGGATGCGTAAATATTTCACGTCCGCCAGATTGGCGTTGGGCAGATCGAGCAGCCGGTTGCGCGCGCCCGTCGCCAGCACGAGATGGCCATAGGCAAGCGTCTCGCCCGAGGCGAGGAGCACGTTGCGCGCGGCGCGGTCGATCGACACCGCGCGCCCCGCGATCAGCTCGATCTTCTGGTCCTGGTAGAATTTTTCGGGCCGGAACATCAGGCTCTCGGGCCCGGCGGAGCCCTTGATGTAAGCCTTGGACAGCGGCGGCCGCTGATAGGGCAGATGCGCCTCGTCGTTGATGAGGCAGACGCGGCCTGCAAAGCCCGCCTGGCGTAGCGATGCCGCGACCTGGTAACCGCCATGACCGGCCCCGACGATGATCACCGGACCGTCGCTCATTGGACAGCCCATTTCCGGAAGACACGAGCGTGACCCATGTCGTCTCCTCTCTCGCTGATTTTGGTTGCTGACCTTACGAGGAGCCGGCGCTCGTGTCCGTCCCTTGGAAAAGGCATGCCCATTTGAGCCTATCGTTCTGTCCAGTGCAAGGGTGCACCGCGGGGATTGTCTCCCCTCGCCATCTGCGATTTAGTCGCGACTAACCACCTCATGCCGGGGATATCCAGGATGCCAGCACCAGTCTCCCAGCCCGATGATCCCGCCCTGCTGCGGATCGACGGCCCGATCGCGACCATCACGCTCAACCGTCCTGCCGCGTTCAACTCGGTCAACCTTGCGATTGCGCAAAAGCTCGAGCAGCTCGCGGCCGCTATCGAAGGCGACGACGCCATCAAGGTCCTGGTGATCGAAGGCGAAGGCCGTGCCTTCTCGGCCGGCGGCGATCTGCAGACGATCGGGGCGGCCGCCGAGGCCGGCACGGTGACCCCTGTGGTCGGCGAGCTGTTGAAGCACTATCATGCCTTCATCGAGATCATCAGGCGCATGCCGAAAATCTCGCTGTCAAGCGTGCACGGTTCGGCCGCCGGCGCCGGCATGGGCCTCGCTTTCGTCACCGATCTCTGCATCGCAGCCGACGATGCCAAGTTCACCCCGGCCTATGCCAAGATCGGGGTATCGCCGGATGGCGGCTCCACGGTCGGTATCGTCGGCACGGTCGGCTCGCGCCGCGCGCTGCAGATCTTCCTGGCCGAGGACAATTTTACCGCGCAGCAGGCCTATGAATGGGGTCTCGTCGCCAAGACCGTTCCCGCCGCCGAGCTGAAGGCCGCCACGCGACAGCTCGCCGAGCGGTTGGCGCAGAACCCGCCCGCTGCCATCGCCGGCACCAAGCAGCTGGTCTATCAGGCCGCGACCACGCCGGTGAAGCAGCAGCTCGATGCCGAGGAGCACAAGATCATCATGGCAATGAACACGGAGGACTTCCGCGTTGCCGTGAAGAAGTTCACGAGCAAGTCGAAGTGACGCCCGCGCGCAGCTTCGTCGGCCTTCGTCACGGCGCCACCGACTGGAATCGCGAAGGGCTGTTCCAGGGCCGGACCGACAACCCGCTGAACGAGGACGGCCTGCGGCAAGCGCACGAGGCAGCCGACATGCTGCGCGGCGTCGGCATCAGCCGCATCGTCGCAAGCCCCCTTATGCGCGCGGCACAAACCGCCGAGATCATCGCGGCGGCGATCTCGGTGCCGCTCGAGATTGACGATCGCATCATCGAATTCGATTTCGGCAGCCTCGAGGGCCTCCCCGTTCGCGACGTCATGATCAAGCACGGCGTCACATCAGCGACGGGCCTCGTGTCGATCCTGACGGGCGACGGCGAAAGCTGGGACGCCATGGCCGGACGGTCGCTGGCTTGTGTCTCGGCGTGGCTGGAACGTCATCCCGACGACGACCTGCTGTTCGTCTGCCACGACGCGGTGATGCAGGCGATGGCGAACGCGCTGTCCGGCAGCTATTTCAAGAACAGCCACGCCACCCCGTTCCGCTATCTGCGCGACGCCGGACAATGGCGCGTCGAGCAGGTCGCTATTGCGGACAGATATAGCCCGTCCCTGCCGGCGACTTGAAGCATCCGACCGACTCCGGCAGCACGTGCCGCGGCAGCCACAGCACCACGCTCGGGAAATAGATCGCAAACGCGATCGTGCCGAGGAACACCAGGTAGATCGGCAAGGCCGCGCGCAGCGCCTTGGCAAAACTGACGCCGACGAATTTCGACGCCATCAGCAGCACCAGGCCGTAAGGCGGCGTGATCAGGCCGAAGGCGAGCGTTGCGATCAGCACGACGCCCATGTGCACGGCGTTGATGTCGCCGGCTTCTGTCAGTGCGTTGACCAGCGGCATGAAGATGATGATGGTCGGCACCGGCTCGATGAAGTCGCCGACCACGGTGAACAGCAGCACCATCAGCAGCATGATCAGGTGCGGGTCGTTACCGGCGATCGACGTGATCAACTCGGCGATGTAGGTCGCGCCGCGCAAATAAGCGAGCATCCAGCCGAAGGCGTTGGCCGCGCCGATCGTGATCAGCGGCAGCGAGAAGATCAGACCGGCGAGACAGAAATCGTAAGGGATCTTCCTGATATGCCCGCGGTTGAGCGCAGGGATGACGACGAGGACGATCCAGACCACGGCGACGACACCGGCCTCCGTCGGCGTGAACCAGCCGGTCAGGATGCCCCCTAACAGGATGACGGGGATCATCAGCGGCAGGGCCGCATCGCCGGCGGCAAAGACCACCTGCCGCAGCGGGGCGCGCGGCTTGCGCAGGCCCGACGGACCGAAGAAGTAGCAATAGATCATCAGGCCGAAACCGATCATCAGGCCCGGCACCACGCCTGCCATGAACAGGCCGGCGATCGAGACGTTGCCGACGGCGCCATAGACCACGGCGGTGATGCTCGGCGGCACCAGCGCGGCGATGGTCGAGGCCGAGGCGATGATCGCGGCGATGAAGGCGGGCTCATAGCCCTCGCGCTTCATCGGGCCGCCCAGCGCCCGGCTCATCACGGCGACGTCGGCCGTGGTCGAGCCAGACATTTCCGAGAAGAACATGCTGAAAACGACGACGACCTGCGACAGCCCGCCCCTGATGTGCCCGACCAGCGAGACCGAGAGGTTGGCTATTCGCACCACCACATTGGCCGAGCTCATGAGCTCGCCGACCAGGAGGAAAAACGGGATCGCCAGCAACGCCTCGGAATCGACGCCGTCAAAGATCTTCTGGATGATGGCGGCGAGCGACACGTCGGACAGCAGCGCGCCGATGAAGACGCCGGCCATCAGCGAGAACGGCACAGGCACGCCAAGGTATCCGAACGACAGGAAGCAGATCGTCATCAGTGCCAGGACAATGGGTGCGCTCACGGCTGCACCCTCATCTGCGCATCGGTGACGACGGGCGTTCCATCCTCCTCGGGCGGCTCGGGATGATCGAAGCCGTTGCGAAGACCATTGACGAGCTGCTCGATGGTGAACAGGCCAATCAGCACACCCGACAATGGAATGATCGCATAGAGCGAGGCGATCGGCGTGCCCGACGGCAGGCGGAAGCTGCCGAAACCGCGGAGATAATTCTGGTAGCCGTACCAGACGAGGCAGAAGGCAACGCCGAGCACGACGATGCGGATGATGACTTCGACGACCAGTCGCGAGGTGCCGTGCATCGCCTCGGAGATCGCGGTGAGATAGAGGTGGTCGTTGCGCCGCGTCGCGGCCGCCGTTCCGATGAAGATCGCGTAGATGAACAGCGTCGAGGTCACTTCCTGGAGCCACAGCCAGGGATGGCCGATGGTGCGGGTGACGATGTCGGCGGTCACCGACAACGAGAAGCCGAAGCACAGCACGCCGCACAGGATCATCAGCGCAAGCTCGAGCCAGTCGAGCCAGCGCCATTTCAGGTGGCGCTGGCGTTGAACGAGCAGTTTGTCGGCGATGGCCATTGTTGTCCCCGGCTGCGGCTTTCCGTCATGGCCGGGCTTGTCCCGGCCATCCACGCACTTTGGCGCGGGCTGGAAGGAAGAACGTGGATGCCCGGGACAAGCCCGGGCATGACGACCTTGCTGGAACTAATTAATCGACCGGATCAGATCCTTGACCTTCTCGGCGTGCGGGCCGAGCTCCTTGGCGAGCTTGTCGAGATAGGGATCGGCGACTGCCGCAAAGCTCTTCTTGTCGACGTTGTCGACGATCTTCACGCCCATCTTCTTCAGCTTCTCAGCCGCGGTGCGCTCGAGCTCGAACGCCTTCGCCGGCTCCTTGGTGCTGATCTCGTTGGCCGCGGTCTGCACCCACCCCTTCTGCTCGGCGGAGAGGCTCTGCCAGAGCTTGTCGGAGATGAACACCAGCGCGTTGTTGGCTTCGTGCTCGGTGATGTTCAGGACCGGCGCCACCTCGTAATGCTTGTTGACGAGGTAGACATTGATGCTGTTCTCGGCCACGTCGACGACGCCGGTTTGCAGGCTGGTGTAGACGCTGCCGAACGGCATGTGCACGGTCTGGGCGCCATAGGCCGGAAACATGGTGTCCTCGGTCGCGGTCGCCTGCACACGGACCTTCGCGCCCTTGATGTCGCCGACGTTATGGATCTCCTTCCTGGAGTACATGTGACGCACGCCCTGCGAGCCCGTCGCGATCACGTGCAGGCCCTGCGTGGTCTCGTCGATCATGGTCCTGAGCGCCTCGAAGACACGGGGATCGGCCAGCCCCTTGACCACGTGTTTTTCGTCGCGGAACAGATAGTGCAGCGACATCACGCCCGCCTGCGGCGAGATCGTCGCCGTGTTGGCGGAGGAGATGATCGAGAATTCGACGTCCCCGGCCTTCACGAGCTGGAGCACTTGCGGCTCCTGCCCGAGCTGCGCGCCGGGGTATTGGTCGATGATCATGGTGCCTTTGCTCAATTCCTTGAGCTTCTCGGCAAACAGGTCACCCGCAATGGAATAACCGGTATTGCGCGGCTGGTCGTAGGCGAAGCGATAATGCTTCACCTCCTGTGCCCCGGCTCCGGTGACGAAAAGCATAGCGGCCACGGCCGCCAACCCATTCAAGAATCTTGGCATGGATCGCGCAATCATCGTTTCCCCCTGTCTTATCGCCCGCCGCTTTGAGCGGTCTGAGCGTTGGTCGTTCGGTCAGCTCGTCTCTGTCTTCCCAGTCCTCTGCATGAAGTCGAAGTCGCAGCCCTCGTCGGCCTGCATGATGGTTTCGTTGAACAGCCAGGCGTAGCCGCGCCGTGCTTCCTCCGGTGCTGCGGCCGGCTTCAACGCGGCGCGGCGGCGCTCCAGCTCGGCCGCATCGACCAGAAGCTCGATGCTGCGCTTGGCCACATCCAGGCTGATCATGTCGCCGTTCTGCACCAGCGCCAGCGGCCCGCCCACGGCGGATTCCGGAGTGATGTGCAGCACGATGGTGCCGAACGCGGTGCCGCTCATGCGCGCGTCGGAAATGCGCACCATGTCCTTGGTGCCGCCGCGCGCGAGCTTCTTCGGGATCGGCAGATAGCCCGCCTCGGGCATGCCGGGCGCCCCCTTTGGGCCGGCATTGCGCAGCACCAGCACGTCGTCGGAGTTCACGTCGAGTTCGGGGTCGTCGACCCGCAAGGTCATGTCCTCGACGGATTCGAACACGACCGCGCGCCCGGTATGCTTCAAGAGCTTGGGGCTCGCGGCCGACTGCTTGATGACGGCGCCGCGCGGCGCGAGATTGCCGTGCAGGACGGCGAGGCCGCCTTCCTTCTTGATCGGATTGTCGCGCGAACGGATCGCGTCCTGGCCGGGCACGTCTTCCGCATTGGCGACGACGTCGCGCAGCGTCTGGCCCGAGATCGTCTTGGCGTCGAGATCGACGAGGTCGCCGAGCTGCGCCAGCAGCTTCGGCACGCCGCCGGCGTGGTGGAAATGCTCCATGTAATGCTCGCCGGACGGCTTGAGGTCGACCAGCACCGGCACCTCGCGGCCGATCTGGTCGAACTTTTCGAGATCGAGCCGATGCGGCGAGCGATGCGCCATCGCGGTCAAGTGGATCAGGCCGTTGGTCGAGCCGCCGATCGCCTGCAACACCACTTGCGCGTTCTTGAAGGACGCCGGCGACAGCAGCTCGCTCGGCTTCGGCCCCTTGGCCTTGGCCATCTCGGCGGCGACCTTGCCGCTGGCCTCCGCAAGCCGGAAGCGCTCGGCATGCGGTGCCGGGATCGTCGCGCTCATCGGCAGCGCCAGGCCCATGGCTTCGATCATGCAGGCCATGGTCGAGGCCGTGCCCATCACCATGCAGGTGCCGACCGACGGCGCAAGGCGGCCGTTGACCGCCTCGATCTCGGCGTCGTCCATCTCGCCGGCGCGGTACTTGCCCCAGAGACGGCGGCAATCGGTGCAGGCGCCCAGCACCTCGCCCTTGTGATGGCCGACCACCATCGGGCCGACGGGAATGACCACGGTCGGCAGATCGGCGCTGATCGCGGCCATCACCTGCGCCGGAAGCGTCTTGTCGCAGCCGCCGATCACGATCACCGAATCCATCGGCTGGGCCCGGATCATCTCCTCGGTGTCCATCGCCATCAGATTGCGCAGATACATCGAGGTCGGATGCGCAAAGCTCTCGGCGATCGAGATGGTCGGGAACACGAACGGCATCGCACCGGAGAGCATCACCCCGCGCTTGGCGGCTTCGATGATCTGCGGAACGTTGCCGTGGCAGGGATTGTAGTCGCTATACGTGTTGGTGATGCCGACGATCGGGCGCTCCAGCGCGTCGTCGGAATAGCCCATGGCCTTGATGAACGCTTTGCGCAGGAACAGCGAGAAGCCGGCATCGCCATAGCTCGTCAGACCCTTGCGCAACCCACTCGTCATCATGCCACTCCTGCGGTTGCCATTGTGGTACAGCCCGCCCCTCGATTGTCAATAAGCCTGGTCCATATTGTCGAATTTTCCGCCAAATCGTACCCTCCTTGGCGTGAATTATTGACAATCTGTCCCTTCCCTGCTCCACAGTGCGAGCCGGCCAGACGCCGGGAGACTGAGGGCATGTCCGACATTCGCTCCACAGACAGCATGCCGATCCGGCTCGACGATCCGGACGACGTCGTCGCGCGGCTGGAGGAGGACATCATCTTTGGCCGCCTCGCGCCCGCCGCGCGCCTGACTGAAGACGCGCTGATGTCGCGTTACGGGACCTCCCGCCACTTCGTACGGCAGGCCTTGGTGGACGCCGAACGCCGCGGCATCGTCCGCCGCGAGAAGAATGTCGGCGCCACCGTGCGGTTCTACTCGGCCGAGGAGGTCCGGCAGATCTACGAGGTCCGGGAGATGCTGACCCGGCAGGCCGCGCTGATGATCGCCCTGCCCGCAGCGCAAAGCCTGATCGACGAAATCTCATCATTGCAACGGCAATATTGCGCGAAGGCCGACTTGCGGGATCTCCGCGGCATCCACGAAGCCAACGACGCCTTCCACCTCGCGCTGTTCTCGGCTTGCGGCAATCCCTATCTGGTGCGCTCGCTGCAGGACTACATGAACCTGACCTTGCCGATGCGCGCCAAGAATCTCGCCGATCGCGAGGGCTTGGCGCAGTCGCGGCGCCAGCATGAGATGATGATCGAGCTGCTGAAAGGCCGTGACAGCTGGGCATTGGCGCAGCTGTGCGTGGATCACATGCAGTTCAGCAAGAGGGATTATCTGGCGCGGGTTGCGGGGGAGGATCGCTAGCAATAAGCCAACAAAGCGAGGCCACTCGCCTCATCTCGGTTGCGCGAGGTTGCCCTGCCGGTAAGCGGCCCTCCTTTCTTCGCACGTAGAATATCGCGGAAAGGCCTTGTTCCATCTAGTAAATCTCGCCAAAATGCAACCCCGAGTGGACAGTACCGATTTCTTGCACCCCAACCCTCTATGGAAAAATGCAACACTTCGATTTTACAGAAATTTGTGACGGGCGCTCGCCCCACCCAGAAAGTGAAGGTGGCTTCTTCCCGTTAGAGGGGAAAGACGCGTTCGAGATAGCGTATGCCAACACGGAAAAAATCATTAACTGCTCGGCCTTCCGAAGAATGCAAGGCAAGACGCAAGTCTATCCATTTCCCACGACGGACGCCGTCCGCAATCGCCTCACTCACTCGATCGAGGTCGCGCACATTGGCCAGACTATTGCGACCAAGGTGTTTGCCCCGATAAATTGTGAGGAAACGATAAAGCGGGCGGCGCAGCAAATCGTCAACAACGGATGCTTACTGCATGATATTGGAAATCCTCCCTTTGGACACGGAGGAGAAGAAGCGATCCGCGAGTTCTTCCGTGCGGCCGACTCAATCAAGATAGTGAAAGACGCCTTCTGTAACGTAGACCTGAAGAACGACTTTCTTTTGTTCGACGGTAACGCTCAGGGTTTTCGTATCGCCACCACATTGAACGGAAGAAAATACGATGGAGGATTGCGTCTGGGCGCAGCGACCTTGTGCGCCATGGTAAAATATCCTTATGGGAGCTCAGAGGAAGGTGGCAAGCCAGGAAAATTCGGCTTCATGAATTCCGAAAGCGAGTACTTTAGGACAGTATTCGGGACTTGCGGACTAACGGATGGAAAGGGAGTGCTGCATCGGAGCCCGCTCTCACTGATCGTCGAAGCGGCAGACGATATTGCTTATCTGACGGCTGATCTACAAGATGCCTACATCTACGGCGACATCGATTTCAAATTCGCCTTGGGAGAGCTCGCCCTCCTCGCTCAGTCCGACCGCCCCTTCGCGGAAGCCAAGGACCGAGGCGATACGATCTCCGAGTTTCGATCTTTGGCCGTGAACAAGATGATCACGTTGGCGTCGGAACGGCTTTACAATGAAGTGTTCAAGAACAAATCAGTCGTGGACCGCTTCAAACCATTTTCGTTCTGGAGCACTGAAGCGGCCCAAGGCGTTGAGGCCAGCGAAGATCGAATCCGCGCAAAAAGCAATGAGAGCATTTATCGCGGCCGCCGAAAGGTGACACTGCAGGTTGCCGGAGGGCGAATAATAAAGTTCGTTCTTGAAATGCAGATTCGTGCGCTGAACGATCTTTATATTTATCTGCTGGGCAACAGGACAACAGTAGACCTGATGCCCGCTCACATAGAAAACCAGTTGGATGGACCTCCAACGCTGGAGAAGCTAGCGAAGCATCTACTCGACAATCTGGAGCGCGGCATCAGAAGTAGAGAGTCAGTCCAAGTCATCTTGAGAATGCCGACAGAAACTCAAGGACAGATGATGAGGCTATTCGTCGAGGCCTGCCAAGCCCCTCAATTTGTGGCGTCCAGCAAGATCCCCTGCGAAGCCGGCGCGCAGCCTGCCGACGAACAAACTGCAACGGATGAGCAACTTGCTTACGGACTCATTCAACTAGCGGTCGATTTCGTTTCTGGAACGACGGATCGTTACCTTAGTAACTACAGCAAAGATTGGGCTGGTCCGTCACTAACTTGACAAGGGGAGCAGGGCTCCCCTTGTAGAATAGTTGCTTATTCGGCTGCTTCCTTCGCGGCGGATTCAAAGAGCCAGCGAGCCGCCATCTCCGCGATCGCCAGTTCGACCATACGGCTTTCTTCACCACTACTCACGCCGCGGAATACTCGCCCTGCGCCTATCTCAATACAATGCCGTAGAGGAGCATCTGGTTGTTGCTGATGATAGTCGCGACTGTAGTCAGCTATTTGAGCCATCACTTGGCTGATATGCCGATCGGCCTCAGCCTCTGGGTCACGCTGAACGTGCACATGTGTTGACATGACATCTCCAAGTAGTACGACTCATGGCTGGAACATAACAGGAACAATTCGCTCTGTCGAGCTACTTTTACCTGAGCTGCGCGCCGCCAAGGACAGCTGTGACAAAGCTATCAACACTCTTTTGAGGGTGTGCACAACTCGCGCGACTACTGATTGCATAACTCGGCAGTACGCCGCCGTACGCAGACTATGAATCGTGATTCGTCAAAGGCATCTTAACCGATGATAGTTCCTGGCGTCATTCTGGATCATCTCCCGCCCTAATTCTCTCAAAGAGGACGTGCGGACATCGTTCCGTGCGCCGACAACGGCGATCATCATGCCAAAAGCCCCCCTCTTCTCACGAGCCAAGCTCGTCGCAGGACTGCATCTGCCTCCGTCCACGCTTCGGCGGAGAAGATTGAGGTGGCAGAACCCACCTGCGCGTAAGCGGCACCTTGAATTTCCGCGTAGACAGATTGGCCTGATAAAGGGCTGTTCCGTACCCCCAAGCAGACCGCTATCCGCACTGGCACCGCCATAATCGGCAGGCGCCTTTCGATCCCCGATCAAATGCCCCCAAGACGCGCTCCGCGCTCTCGATCCTTGGCCAACCAAATTGGACACTTCGAGGTGAAACTTGCTCGGATGTGAGCTGTCACCAGGCCTTGATCGCAGAGCAGGCATCGATCACTGCCATCGCCGCGTAAGTATCCGCCTTCGCAATGCGGTACTAACATTCGAGAAGACCGCGAAAACGGACATTCGCGATGCAATAGCGAATAACCTGCCGAGCGCGACCAGCAGAAATTGGCGAATAGGAAAGACCGAGCTTTTTTGCTGTCCTGAAAGCTGTGGACACGGTCAAAACCGTGAGGGAGAACGCGGCATCGAGCCAATTTCAGGATGCCGCAAAATGGAATTTGATGATGTCATTCTCGGCCGGCGAAGCATTCGCGGCTACAAGCCCGACCCCGTCCCGCAGGAATTGATCAAGGAAATCCTGGCGCTGGCCATGCGCGCGCCGTCGTCGATGAATACCCAACCGTGGAATTTCTATGTCGTCACCGGGGCACCGCTGGATCGTATCCGTCAGGGCAATACCGAGCGCAATCGGGCGGGCGTGCCGCATTCACGGGAGTTTCGAACCGGCCAGGCGTTCGAAGGCGTGCATCGCGAACGCCAGATTGGCGTTGCCAAGCAGTTGTTCAGCGCGATGGGAATTGCGCGAGACGACAAGCAGAAGCGGCAAGATTGGGTCCTTCGCGGTTTTCGCCAGTTCGACGCGCCCGTGTGCGTGATCATCACGTACGATCGTAAGTTGGCTTCGAGTGACGACACGGCCTTCGACTGCGGCGCCGTGGCGACCGCGCTCGTCAACGCGGCCTGGTCGCGGGGGCTTGGCGCCGTGATCAACAGCCAGGGCATCATGCAATCCCCCGTCGTGCGCGAGCATGCCGGAATTGCGGATGATCAAGTGATCATGAAAAGCATCGCGTTAGGCTGGCCGGATGACAGCTTTCCTGCCAATGCCGTCATCACCGAGCGCAAGTCGGTCGATGAAGCGACGACGTTCGTGGGATTTGCGAGCGGGGCCTAGCCTGATCTCACGTTGCACCGGCTGTCAGGCGATTCCTGCCGAGGTCCGGCGACGTGTCATTGTGAGCGAAGCCATCCAGACTGCCGCTCCAGAGAGATTCTGGATCGCTTCGCTGCGCTCGCAATGACACTCCCGTCGCGGATTACCGCTTCTTCCAGTCGATGATCCGGCCCGGATCGGCATCGTACTCCATGCTGCAGAACGCGCCGCCCTGAAAATAGTCGCCGACCGGATCCGGCTTCAGCTTGGCCTGCTCGGCCATCGCGTGCTCGCGAAAATCTTCGGCACGGCCGGTGGGGCGATAGCCGAATTCGTAGGCGCGATGGTTGTCCCACCAGGCGCGCTCGTTGAAAGAGGCGCCGTAGAACACTTCGAAATGGATATCGGGATGCTCTAACCCGATGCGGCAGAGCTGGACGAGGTCGTCGGGCTTGAGCCAGATCGAGAGCCGGCGCTGGTCGAGCGGCATGTCGCCGAAATTGCCGATGCGCAGGCACGTGACCTTCAGCCCATGCTTGTCGGCATAGAGCGCGCCGACGGCCTCGCCGAACACCTTGCTGACGCCATAACGCCCATCGGGGCGCGGCGTGACGTCGGTTCCGATCTTGTGGTGGCGCGGATAGAAGCCGACGGCGTGGTTCGAGGAGGCGAACACCACGCGCTTGACGCCCTTGCGGTAGGCGGCCTCGAACAGATTGTAGCCGCCGATGATGTTGGCCTGCAGGATCTGGTCCCAGGTGCCTTCGACCGAATAGCCGCCGAAATGGACGATGCCGTCGACGCCCTCGCAGATCGCCTCGCATTGCGCGAGATCGGCGAGGTCCGCCGCCTTGAATTTCTCGTTCGCGCCGAGATCCGCCGGCGGCTTGATGTCGGAGAGCACGAGATCCGGATAGATCGGCGGCAACAGCTTTCGCAGGCTCGTTCCGATTCCGCCCGAAGCCCCCGTCATCAAGATACGCGGCATGTTGTCCCTCGCCGTTGGTGACCGATTTGCGGTCACGTGTCTCTAATGATAGCAGCATTGTCCAGAGGGAACGAAACGAGAGAACCGACATGAATGAGGCATCGTCCCACTCCGGGGATCTCCGCCAAGGCTGGCGGCCGGCGACCTATTACCCTGATCCTGCGATCAAGGCACTCGATCCCCGCTTCGAAAAATACTGGCTGAAACTGTCGGCGGTGGAGCGGCTCGCGACCGGCCTGCGCTGGGCTGAGGGTCCGGTGTGGTTCGGCGACGGGCGCTATCTCCTCTGCAGCGACATCCCGAACCAGCGCATCCTCAAATGGGAGGAGGAGACCGGCGCGGTCAGCGTGTTCCGCAAGCCTTCCAATTTTGCCAACGGCAATACGCGCGACCGGCAGGGACGGCTCGTCACCTGCGAACATGGCGGGCGGCGCGTGACCCGCACGGAGTATGACGGCAGCATCACCGTGCTGATGGATCAATTCAACGGCAAGCGGCTGAACTCACCGAACGATGTCGTTGTTAAATCGGACGGCTCGATCTGGTTCACCGATCCGACCTTCGGCCTGCTCGGCAACTATGAGGGCTACAAGGCGGAGCCCGAGATCGACATGAACGTCTACAGACTCGACCCGGAGACCCGCAAGGCCACCGTCGTCGCCGAGGGTGTGCTCGGGCCGAACGGGCTCGCCTTCTCACCGGATGAGAAAATCCTCTACCTCATCGAATCCCGCGGCGTGCCCACCCGCAAAATTCTCGCCTATGACGTGTCCCCGTCCGGCGACAAGCTTTCGAACAAGCGCGTCTTCGTCGATGCCGGGCCCGGCACGCCGGACGGTTTCCGCGTCGACATCGACGGCAATCTGTGGTGCGGCTGGGGCATGGGCGATCCCGAGCTCGACGGCGTCGTGGTGTTCGCGCCCGACGGCGTCATGATCGGCCGCATCGCGCTGCCCGAGCGCTGCGCCAATGTCTGCTTCGGTGGCCTCAAGCGCAACCGCCTGTTCATGGCGGCGAGCCAGTCGATCTACGCGCTTTATGTGAACACGCAGGGGGCAGTGGGGGGATAGTTTCTCCGCTCGTCATTCCGGGGCGTCGCGAGAGCGACGAGCCCGGAATCCATTTGTCCACCTTACTCCGTTGCACGATGGATTCCGGGCTCGCGCCGAAGATGGCGCGCCCCGGAATGACGACGGAGCAAAACAAAAAAAGCCGGAGCGGTTGCCCGCTCCGGCGTCGTATTCGTTCACGCGCTGACGCTTACGCCGCGTTGAAGCCCGCAACCGCCTTCACTTCGAGGAAATCCTCGAGGCCGAACTTGCCCCACTCGCGGCCGTTGCCGGACTGCTTGTAGCCGCCGAACGGCGCGGTGCGGTCGTTGGGCACGCCCTGCAGGTTGACGTTGCCGGCGCGGATCTGGCGGCCGACGCGCTTGGCGTCCTCGACCGTCGGGCCGTAGACGTAGCCCGCGAGGCCGTAGGGCGTGTCGTTGGCAATCTTCACCGCATCGGCTTCGTCCTTGGCGCCGATGATGGTCAGCACCGGTCCGAAGATCTCTTCGCGCGCGATCGTCATGTCGGGCGTGACGTCGGCGAAGATGGTCGGACGGACGTAGAAGCCCTTGTTGACGCCTTCGGGCAGGCCCGGGCCGCCGGCGACGAGCGTTGCGCCCTCGTCGATACCCTTCTTGATGAGGCCCTGGATCTTGTCCCACTGGCCGCGGTTGACCACGGGGCCGATGGTGGTGCCTTCGGCGCGGGGATCGCCGGCCTTGGTCTTGTCGGCGACGGCCTTCGCGATCGCGGCGACGTCCTTCATCTTGGACAACGGCACGATCATGCGCGAGGGCGCGTTGCAGGACTGGCCGGAGTTGTTGAACATGTGCATCACGCCGCCGGTCACCGCCTTGGTGAGGTCGGCGCCTTCGAGGATGACGTTCGGCGACTTGCCACCGAGCTCCTGGCTGACGCGCTTGACGGTCGGCGCGGCGCGCTTGGCGACGTCGATGCCGGCGCGGGTCGAGCCGGTGAAGGAGATCATGTCGATATCGGGGTGCTCGCTCATGGCGGCGCCGACCTCGGGGCCGAGGCCGTTGACGAGGTTGAACACGCCCTTCGGCACGCCGGCTTCATGGAGGATTTCCGCGAAGATCAGCGCCGAGGTCGGGGTGAACTCGCTGGGCTTCAGGATCATGGTGCAGCCGGCGGCGAGCGCGGGCGCGACCTTGCAGGCGATCTGGTTGAGCGGCCAGTTCCAGGGCGTGATCATGCCGACCACGCCGATCGGCTCGCGCAGCACCATGGCGGTGCCGACCGGTTCCTCGAAATGATAGTTCTTGAGCACGTCGAGCGTGGTCATGAGATGGCCGAGGCCGGCGCCGGCCTGGAGCTTCTCCGCCATCGGCAGCGGGGCGCCCATTTCGTCGGAGACGGCCGCGCCGATCTCCTTGAGGCGCCCCTTATAGACCTCGATGACCTTGGTGAGCAGCGCGACGCGCTCCTCGCGGCTGGTCTGAGAGAAGGTGGCGAAGGCGCGCTTGGCGGCGGCAACCGCCTTGTCCACGTCGGCCTTGGAGCCCAGAGCAACCTCGTACATCGCCTCTTCCGTCGCGGGATTGACGACCGGAGTGGACTTCTTGACGACGGGATCGACCCAGGCGCCGTCGATGTAGAATTGCATGCGATTGACCATCGTTAACCTCTTCTTGGGGGCATGGTGGGGGCGTTTCGGCAGGCATCCTTGCACGAAAGCGCCGGCAATTGAACCCGCCATATGCGGGGCCAGCGTTGCGGCGGACGGAGGCTATATGAGCCGATGGCGGGAACGTGGCAAGGTTGTCGCAGCCGTCATTCCGGGGCGATGCGAAGCATCGAACCCGGAATCTCGAGATTCCGGGTTCGCGCTAACGCGCGCCCCGGAATGACGGACCGGTTACCTCGCCTACACCGCCATCTTCCGATGCAGCACCGGCGCGCCGGTGGTGAGGCTTTCGGCCGCATCGATGATCGCGTTGGCGTCGATGCCGTAGTGCCGATAAAGGTCGGCGATGCTGCCGGTCTGGCCGAACTGCTCGACGCCGAGCGCCTCGACGCGATGGCCGCGGACGCTGCCGAGCCAGCCGAGCGCGGACGGGTGGCCGTCGATCACGGTGACAAGGCCGCAGTCGCGCGGCAGCGGCGCCAGCAGTTTCTCGATGTGGCTGAGGTGCTGCACGCCGCGGCGGTCGCGCCGCAATTTCCGTGCGGCGGTCCAGCCGGCGTGGAGGCGGTCCGCCGACGTGATCGCGAGCAGGCCGATGTCGCGGCGGCTCTCGCCGATGAAGCCGGTGGCCTCGATCGCCTCGGGCGCGACCGCGCCGGTATAGGCGATCACGAGCTCGGCATTCGGCCCCGGCTTGCGCAGCCAGTAGGCGCCGTCGGTGATGCCCTGCTGCAGCTCAGGTGTCATGATCCGCTGCGCCTGCTCGATGCTGCGCGTGGAGAGCCGCAAATAGACCGAGCCGCCCTCGCCCGGATCGCGCTGCATGTGCTCAAAGCCCCAGCCCATGATCACGGCGAGCTCGTCGACGAAGGCCGGCTCGAACGAGGCGAGCCCGTCCTGGGCCATGCCGATCAAGGGCGTGGCGATCGACTGGTGTGCCCCGCCTTCGGGCGCGAGCGTGATGCCCGACGGCGTCGCCGCCACCATGAAGCGCGCATCCTGGTAGCAGGCATAGTTCAGCGCATCGAGGCCGCGCTCGATGAAGGGATCGTAGAGCGTGCCGACCGGCAGAAGCCGTTCGCCGTTGATCTGGTGCGACAGGCCAAGCGCCGAGAGCATGATGAACAGGTTCATCTCGGCGATGCCGAGCTCGAGGTGCTGGCCTTTGGGCGAAGCGTCCCAATTGTAGGTGGAGGGAATTTTCTCGCTGCGGAATAAGTCCGCCTTCTCGGCACGCGCGAACAGGCCGCGGCGGTTCACCCAGGGACCGAGATTGGTGGAGACGGTGACATCGGGCGAGGTCGTGACGATGCGCTTTGCCAGCTCGCTGTCGCCGCGCGCGATCTCGTTCAGCACGAGGCCAAAGCCCTGCTGGGTCGACATCTGCGGCGACGGCTTGAAGGCGAGCTGGGCGGGCACTTCGACCACGGGCGCGGTCAGGCGGCGGCCGTCCTGATTGAAGGGCACGCGCGCGAGGAACGCGTCGAGCTCGGCGGCGAATTGCGGCAAGCCCTCGTACTTGTCCCATTCGTGGCCGGGCCGGATGTTCTGGCTGTCGCGATACTTCTCCATCTGCGCGACCGTCATCAGGCCGGCGTGGTTGTCCTTGTGGCCCTGGAACGGCAGGCCGACGCCCTTGATGGTATAGGCGATGAAGCAGACCGGACGATCGTGGTCGATGGATTCGAAGGCCTCCAGCATGCTCGCCATGTCGTGGCCGCCGAGATTCGACATCAGCGCCAGCAGCTCCTCGTCACTGCGCTTGTCGATCAGTTTCGTGATCGGACCCTGGTCGCCGATCTCGTCATGCAGGTGCTTGCGGAAGGCGGCGCCGCCCTGGAAGCACAGCGCCGCATAAAGCGCGTTCGGGCAATTGTCGATCCAGCGCTTCAAGGCTTCACCGCCGGGTTCAGCAAAGGCCTCGCGCATCAGGCGGCCGTACTTCACGATGACGACGTCCCAGCCGAAATTGCGGAACATGGTCTCGAATTTTTCCCACAGACCCTCGCGCACGACGGCGTCGAGCGACTGGCGGTTATAGTCGACCACCCACCAGGTGTTGCGCAGGCCGTGCTTCCAGCCTTCGGCGAGCGCCTCCCAGATATTGCCTTCGTCCATCTCGGCATCGCCGACCAGCGCGATCATCCGCCCCTCGCGGCGGTCCTTCGCCCAGCCATGCGCCTTGACGTAGTCCTGCACCAGCGAGGAGAACAGCGTCTGCGCGACGCCGAGACCAACCGAGCCGGTGGAGAAGTCGACGTCGTCGACGTCCTTGGTGCGCGAGGGATAGGACTGCGCGCCCTTGAAGCCGCGAAAATTCTCCAGCTTCTCGCGGCTCTGCCGGCCGAACAGATACTGGATGGCGTGGAACACCGGGCTCGCATGCGGCTTCACCGCGACGCGGTCCTCGGGGCGCAGCACGTGGAAGTACAGCGCCGACATGATGGTCGCCAGCGAGGCGGAGGAGGCCTGGTGGCCGCCGACCTTCAGCCCATCCGCATTGGCGCGAATGTGGTTGGCGTGGTGGATGGTCCAGGACGACAGCCACAGCGCCTTGCGGCTGAGCGCGGTCAATGTGTCGAGGCGGGCGGTATCGACGGGCATGGCAATGCTCCCGGAAATCAGGTGGGGCGATGATACGCCTGCGGGAGGCGCCAAATTTCTCAATTTTTCGCGCCATACCCGGCGATATTGGGATATTTTACCAATGGATTGCCCCCATGACAGGTTTCATCCCAATGCCCGAGCTCGACGCCATCGACCGCAAGATCCTCAGCTACCTCCAGGCCGACAGCCGGCTGACCATGCAGGAACTCGCCGACAAGGTTGGGCTGTCGGTCTCGCCCTGCCACCGCAGGGTCAAGCTATTGGAGGAGCGCGGCGTCATCTCGCGCTACATCGCGACCGTCGACCAGAAGGCGCTGGGCCTGCATGTCAGCGTCTTCATCTCGATCAAGCTGGCGCGGCAGAAGGAGGAGGATCTCAATCGCTTCGCCCGCGCGATCTCGAAATGGGACGAGGTCCTGGAGTGCTATCTGATGACCGGCAACCGCGACTATCTCCTGCGCGTCGTTGCGGCCGACCTCGCCTCCTACGAGACGTTTCTCAAGACCAAGCTGACCCGCCTCGACGGCATCGCCTCGATCGAGTCCAGCTTTGCGCTGAGCCAGGTGAAGTATTCGATCGCGCTGCCGGTGTGAACGGACACGAGACCAGTGTTCATCGATAGACATAGCTATTCATTCTCGCGGCTTATTCGCCCGAGCTTTGCTTCGTTGGGCCCCCCCAATTGAAAGAGGGCGCAGGGAAGACCGGGCGCCGGCTGGCACCCGCGGTCCACTGTGCGAATCCTGCGTAACAAGAAGCTGCACAGCGGCATACAGGTGTAGCCAGGACATCCCGG